>JALSIK010000133.1 GCA_026990045.1 Chromatiales bacterium
GTACCCCTCCCATCCCTTGTTGAGTCACCCGTTCGAGACCGGCTGCATGATCTGGTTGTAGGGGCTGGCGGCTGGGGGCCGGGGCCGGGGCCTGGGGTCTGGGGTCTGGGGTCTGGCCGACGGGGCTCCTCTCCGTCCTCCATCTTCTGTCTTCTGTCCTCCGTCCTCCGTCCTCCGTCCTCCGAATCAGGACGCCCGGCCGTAGATCGCATTGAGCCGCGCCAGGCGCGGGGCGAGGTCGGGCGGCACCTGGTCCCAGCCGAAGCGCCAGCGCCAGTTGCCGCGGGTGGTGCCGGGGGTGTTCATGCGCGCCGCGCTGCCCAGCTCCAGCAGGTCCTGCATGGGCACCACCGCCAGCACCGCCACCGAGGCCAGCGCGGCCCGGATCAGCGGCCACGGCATGGGCTCGCCGGGCCGGCCCAGGTAGTCCAGCACCCGCTCCCGCCGCGCATCGCCCAGGGCCGCGTACCAGCCCAGGGTGGTGTCGTTGTCGTGGGTGCCGGTGTAGACCACGCTGCGGGGCACGTGGTTGTGGGGCAGGTAGGGGTTGGCGGCGTCGCCGTCGAAGGCGAACTGCAGCACCCGCATCCCGGGCAGGGCAAACTCGTCGCGCAGGGCCTCCACCTCCGGCGTGATGATGCCCAGGTCCTCGGCCACCAGCGGCAGCGGATCGAAGGCCGCGGCCAGCGACCGCAGCAGCTCGCGCCCCGGGGTCTTCACCCAGCGGCCGTTGACCGCGGTCTTCTCGGCGGCGTCGATCTCCCAGCACGCCTCCAGCCCGCGGAAGTGGTCCAGGCGCACCAGGTCGAACAGCTCCAGCTGCGTGGCCAGGCGCTCGTGCCACCAGCGGAAGCCGTCGGCCGCCATGCGCTCCCAGTCGTAGAGGGGGTTGCCCCAGCGCTGGCCGGTGGCGGAGAAGTAGTCGGGCGGCACGCCCGCCACCACCGCCGGCTGCCCCCTGGCGTCGAGGCGAAAGTACTCCGGGTGGGCCCAGACCTCGGCCGAGTCGTGGGCCACGAACAGGGGCAGGTCGCCGAACAGGCCGACGCCGTGGTCGCGGGCGTAGGCGCGCAGCTCCCGCCACTGGGTGAAGAACACGAACTGCTCGAAGCGCACCTGCTCCACCGCGTCGGCGTGTTCCGCGGCGAAGGCGGCCAGGGCCGCCGGCTCGCGCCGGCGCAGGGGCGCGGGCCAGCGGAACCAGGGCCGGCCGCCGTGGTGCCGGTGCAGCGCCAGGAACAGGGCGAAGTCGTCGAGCCAGGCCGCCTCGCGCGCGCGGAAGTCGGCGAAGGCCGGCGCCAGCCCCGCCGCCGCACCGTCCCGGAACCGCGACCAGGCCGCGGCCAGGGCCGGGGCCTTGGGCAGGCCGCGCCCGGCCTCGTCCAGCAGGCCGTGGTCGGCCAGCCAGTCCAGGCTCACCAGCGCCGGGTCGCCGGCGTGCACCGACAGGCAGGCATAGGGCGAGCCGTCGGCATGGGTGGGCCCCAGCGGCAGGGTCTGCCAGACTCCGAACCCGGCGGCGGCCAGGAACTCCACGAAGCGGTAGGCCTCGTGGCCCAGGTCGCCGCCGCCGGGGTGGCCGGGCAGGGAGGTGGGGTGCAGCAGCACCCCGGCGTGGCGTGCCGCCAGCAGGTCCCGGCGCGGCGGTGCGGCGCTCACTGCTCCGGGCGGCCGGGGCGCATGACCCCGCCCAGGGCCGGATGGCCGTGGCCGCGGGCGAGGGGCTGCTCCAGCACCGGGGGCACCGGCCGCCCCAGCCGGCGGTAGAGGTTGGCCAGGTGCAGGCGGAACAGGCGCTCGAAGTCGCTCACCGTCTCCGCCGGGTTGTAGTCGCCGAACCACCAGAACCAGTCGGAGCCCTCGCAGGCGGCGAGCTGGACCAGGGCCGCCTCGTCCGGCACCGCGCCGCCGGCCACCGCCTCGTCCCAGGCGGACTTGGCCGCCACCAGCAGGTCCCAGCCGCGGTTCTTGTCGGGATCGCCGATCCAGGTGGAGAAGGTGCCGTAGACCCAGCTCCCGGCCACCAGCGCCGGCAGCGGGTGGCGCTCGCTGTGGTGCGCCAGGTGGTCGCTGAAGGTGGTGAGGTGGATGCGGGGATGGCCGGCCAGCTCGCGGTAGAGGGCGCCGAGGAAATGGTAGCCGTTCTCCGGGTAGTGCTCCCAGGCGTTCTCCCCGTCCATGATGATGGCCACCACCGGCCGCTCGCCGGCGGCGGCGCAGGCCGCGGCGATGTTCTCCAGGTGATGCACCAGGTTGGCCACCGCGTCGTCGGCGTGCCAGTCGGCATAGGTGAAACCGATGAGGTCCGACAGGCCGTCGTCGCGGAAGAAGCAGGCGATGCCGGTCCCGGCCGGCTCCCACACCCGGTGGGGACAGGCGGCCTCCCGCCCGGCCGCCTCGAGGCTGTGGGCCAGCACGCTGCCGCCGCTGGCGGTCCACTGGAAGCCGGCCTCCGCCAGCAGGCGCAGGGCGGCGGTGCTCACCCCGCCCTCCGAGGGCCAGCAGCCGCGGGGCGCGAAACCGAAGTGGCGGCGGAAGGTGTCCACGCCCGCCCGGATGTGCCAGCGGGCGCGTTCCTCGCCGCCGGGGTAGGCCGGCGCCGCGGGCAGCGGTGCATCGGGCAGGGCCTCGCGCGCACTGGCGAAGTCCAGCAGCAGGGGCAGGATGGGGTGGGCGAAAGGCGAGGCGGACAGCTCCACCTGCCCGCGCTCGGCCAGCCGCCGGTAGCGCGGCACCAGCCCGGCCATGACGTCGTGGATCACCGCCAGCAGGGTGCGGCGGTGGGCGGCGCCGTAGCCCTGCCCGCGCTCCATGAGATCACGCACCCGGGGATCGCTGCGGCGCACCGTCTCCCCCAGCCAGCCCAGGTGATACCAGACCAGGAGGTCGAAGAAAAACTGCTCGCTCAAATAATGAACGCTGTCCGGATGCCGCAGCGCCCAGCGCGCCAGCTCCGCCAGCCGCCGGAAGGGCGGGAAACGGTCGATGATGCGGTGCTCGTTGGCGCGCAGCCCGGCCCGGACGAGCCGCAGGCGGTCGCGGTCCTCGCGCGGCGCCACGGGCGCGGCCAGGGCGGCGAGCAGGGGATCGCGCAGGGGCGCGCCGCGCTCCAGGTGCAGGGCGAGCTGGGCCCGGTAGTCCTCGATCTGGTCCAGCAGCACGGGGGCGAAGTTGACCACCGCCCGCGCCTCGGGCACCGCCTCCAGGTGCGCCGCCATGTCGCTGTAGTCCTTGACGGCGTGGAGGTAGGTCCAGGGCAGCCGGTACTCGCCGCTGGCCAGGTCCCGGTACTCGGGCTGGTGCATGTGCCAGCACAGGATCAGGTCCAGGCCCGGGGCCTCAGCGGACATGGTGCAGCTCCTGGCCCAGCATCTCCGGGATCACCAGGGTGATGCCGCCGGGGGAGACGTGGAAGCGGCGCGCGTCGGCCTCCGGGTCCTCGCCGATGATGGTGCCGGCGGGGATCTCGCAGCCCTTGTCGATGACCGCACGGCGGATGCGCACGTTCTGTCCCACCGTCACCTCGGGCAGCAGCACCGAGTCCTCCACCACGGAGTAATCGCCGATGCGCACGTTGGAAAACAGCAGCGAGTGGCGCACCGTGGCCCCGGAGATGATGCAGCCGCCGGAGACCATGGAGTCCACCGCCATGCCGCGGCGGTCGTCGTCGTCGAACACGAACTTGGCCGGCGGGGCCTGTTCCTGGTAGGTCCAGATGGGCCAGTCGTCGTCGTACAGGTTGAGTTCGGGCGTCACCCCGATGAGTTCCAGGTTGGCGGCCCAGAAGGCGTCCACCGTGCCCACGTCGCGCCAGTAGGCCTGGCGGCCGGTGAGGGGGTCCCGGAACGGGTAGGCATAGACCCGGAAGTGGGCGATCATGTGGGGCAGGAGGTCGTGGCCGAAGTCGTGGCCGGACTCGGGCGCGTCGGCGTCGCGCACCAGCTGCTCGACGAGGAAATCGGTGTTGAAGACGTAGATCCCCATGGAGGCCAGGGCCAGGTCCTGGCGCCCGGGGATGGGCTCGGGACTGGCGGGCTTCTCGGTGGAGC
>JALSIK010000134.1 GCA_026990045.1 Chromatiales bacterium
CGCTACTGCCGGCGCCTGTTCGACGCCGATGCCAACACGCCCGAGACCTATTACCGCCGCCGGGACGAGTTCAACGCCACCGGCGACCCGCGGCGCAAGGCGGCGCTGTTCCTCTATCTCAACCGCCACGGCTACAACGGCCTGTGCCGGTACAACGCCCGCGGCGGTTTCAACGTCCCCTTCGGCCGCTACCGCCGGCCCTACTTCCCGGCCGCGGAGATGCTCGCCTTCCATGCCCGGGCCCGGCGGGCCCGGTTCGTCCATGCCGATTTCACCCGCGCCTTCGACCAGTTGCGCGAGGGCGACGTGGTCTACTGCGACCCGCCTTACGTGCCCCTGTCGCCGTCGGCCAGCTTCACCGACTACAGCGCCGGCGGCTTCGATCTCGCCCAGCAGGAACGGCTGGCGAAGCTGGCCGAGGCCGCCGCCCGCCGCGGCGTGCCGGTGCTCATCTCCAACCACAACACCCCGTTCACGCGGCAAATATATGGAAATGCCGCCCGCTGCGAGCGGTTCCAGGTCCAGCGCCACATCTCCTGCGACGTGGGCCGCCGCCACGAGGCCGGCGAGCTGCTGGCCTTCTACGGCTGACCCGCCCGGCACACCACGGGTACTCCCCGTTCTGTCCTCCGTCCTCCGTCCTCTGTCCTCTGAATTCAGCTCCCCGGCCGCACCAGCCCCCCCAGGCCGGCCTCGTCCAGCACCCGGGTGAGATAGCCGCGCACGCCGTGGGCATTCTCCAGGCTCAGGGCGTGCTGCAGCACGTCACGGGTCTCGCCGCGGGAAAAGCTGCGCACCACCCACTTGACCCGCGGCAGGCTGGAGGCACTGACGCTGAAACCATCCAGCCCCATGCCCACCAGCA
Organism: Chromatiales bacterium; assembly: GCA_026990045.1. Taxonomy (GTDB): domain Bacteria; phylum Pseudomonadota; class Gammaproteobacteria; order CAMYNG01; family CAMYNG01; genus JALUTW01. The sequence continues at coordinate 866 of JALSIK010000134.1, forward strand.
ACGGCGTGGCCAGGGGCTCGCCCGCCAGCTCGCCGCAGATGGTCACCGGCTTGCCGGCCGCGGCCGCGCCCTCCACCACCTGGGTCAGGGCCCGCAGCACCGCGGGATGCAGGGCATCGTAGAGTTCGGCCACGTTGGCGTTGTTGCGGTCCACCGCCAGCAGGTACTGGGTGAGGTCGTTGGTCCCGATGGAAAGAAAGTCCACCCGCCGGGCCAGGTTCTCGGCCTGGTACACCGCCGAGGGCACCTCCACCATCACGCCCACCGGCGGCATGGTCACCGCCTCGCCCTCTTCCAGCAGCTCCTCGTAGGCCTGGCGCAGCAGGCGCAGGGCCTCGTCCACCTCCCACACGTTGCCGATCATGGGCAGGAGGATGTTGAGATTGTTGAGCCCCACGTTGGCCCGCAGCAGGGCCCGGACCTGGACGAGGAAGATCTCCGGGTGATCCAGCGTGATGCGGATGCCGCGCCAGCCGAGGAAGGGGTTGTCCTCTTCGATGGGAAAGTACGGCAGCGCCTTGTCCCCGCCCACGTCCAGGGTGCGCATGGTCACCGGCCGCGGGGCCATCTGCTCCAGCACGCGGCGATAGGTGCGCCGCTGCTCTTCCTCGCCCGGGAACTGCTGGCGCACCATGAACGGGTACTCGGTCCGGTACAGGCCGATGCCCTCAGCCCCGCTGTCGAGGATGGGCGTGATGTCCGCCAGCAGGCCGGAGTTGGCGTAGATGGGCACGCGGTGGCCGTCGCGCGTCTCCGCCGGCAGGGCGCGCAGGCCGGTCAGTTCGTCCGACAGCCGCGCCTCCTCCTGGGCCAGGCGCCGGTACTCGTTGCGGATGGACTCGGGCGGCGAGACGTACACGCGGCCGCCGTAACCGTCGACGATGATGTTGGCGCCGTCCACCTGGCCCACCGGCAGGTCCACCACGCCCATCACCGCCGGGATGCCCAGGGCCCGGGCCAGGATGGCGGCGTGCGAGGTGCGCGAGCCGCGGGCCGAGACCACGCCGGCCAGCTTCTCCACCGGCACGTCCGCCAGCATGGTGGCGGTGATGTCCTCGCCCACGAGGATGGTGCCGTCGCCGTAGTCGGGCACCGCCGGCGTCTCGGCCTGCAGGCAGCGCAGCAGGCGGGCGCCCAGGTCGCGGATGTCGTCGGCCCGCTCGCGCAGGTAAGGGTCCTCCATGTCGGTGAAGATGCGCACGTGCTCGGCCACCGTGTCGCGCAACGCGCCCGGGGCCCAGTTGCCGGCGCGGATGCGATCCTCGGTGGCCCGGATGAGGCTGTCGCCCTCCAGCATGAGCAGGTAGGCGTCGAACAGGGCCTTGTCCTCCGCCGGCAGCACCCCGTCCATGCGCTCGGACAGGGCCCGGATGTCGGCCTTGACCTGCTCCACCGCCTCGCGGAACAGGGCCAGCTCCGCCTCCACGTCCTCCGCGGTGCGATCGGGGATGGCATCCAGGTTTTCCAGCGAATAGATCACCGCCGCCCGCCCCAGGGCCACGCCCTGGGCACCGGGTACGCCCTGCAAGGGCCGCATGTCCTCGGCCGCGTCGCGCTTGAGGCGCTTGAGAGTGGCGATCTCGCCGCTGGCCTCGGCGTGGGCGATGGCCCCGGCGAGCTGGGCGGCGATGGTCACCAGCAGGGTGACGGCGTCCTCGTCGAAGGAGCGGCGGGCGTGCTGCTGCACCACCAGCACCCCCAGCACCTTGCGGTGATGGATGATGGGCACGCCGAGGAAACCGTGGTAGGACTCCTCCCCCGACTCCGGGAAATACTTGTAACGGGGATGCGCCGGCGCGTCGTCGAGATTCACCGGTTCGGCGCGGCCGGCCACCAGCCCCACCAGACCTTCATCGAGGCGCAGGCGGACCATGAGCACCGACTCGGGGCGCAGGCCCTCGGTGGCCATGAGCACGTGCTCGTTCTGGACGGGATCGGTGAGATAGATGGAACAGACGTCCACGTCCATGGCCTGCTTGACCCGCCGGACGATGGTCGCCAGCGCCGCGTCGATGTTGGGCGCCGTGCTGACCTCCTGGACGATACGCCGGAGTGTGGCGAGCATGCTTCTCCTGTTTCGCGTCCCTCGGCCGCCGGCCGGTGCCCGGCCCGGCGCCCGCGGGCCACCGACAAAACGGCCCGCCGCGCGAAACCGGCAGGCCGGTCACGACCATGGCCCCGGGACACCGGGCCCCGGAACCCCTCGCGCCACGGGCCCGGCCCCGCCGGGCTAGCGCCCCGGGCGGCTGGCTGCCACCCCGTCCGGCGCCGCGGACAACCCCGGCACCAGGGGGGCCAGTTCACGCAGGGCGCGGGCATAGACCCCGCGCTTGAACGCCACCACCCGGTCCACCGGCTCCCAGTATTCCACCCAGCACCAGTGGTCGAACTCCGGGCGGCTGCTGCGGTCGAGCCGGACCCGGTCGTCCCCGCCCAGCAGGCGCAGCAGGTACCAGATCTGCTTCTGGCCCACGCAGCGCGGGCGGCGCCGCACCAGCCGCCGGGGCAGGCGGTAGCGCAGCCACGGGCGGGTACACCCCACCACCTCCACGTCGGCGGGCAGCAGCCCGATCTCCTCGTGCAGCTCCCGGAACAGGGCCTGCTCCGGGGTCTCGTGGCGCCGGATCCCGCCCTGGGGAAACTGCCACGCATCCTCGCCGATGCGCCGTGCCCACAGGACCTGGCCGCGCCCGTTGGCGAGTATGATGCCCACGTTGGGGCGGTATCCGTCTGCGTCGATCATGGCTGTCGCGGGTGATGTCCGGCACCGCCTCGGCGGCCACCCCATTATAGGCAGGGCCGGCAGGAAAAAACCAATGCGGAGAATGGGTTACAATATCCCCGCAGTACAGGACCCACCTGCGTGAGATCGCCGATCTTCGGCGCAGATCGATTCATGTTCAAGGAGAATCGCCTTGCCTCTCGCCATCTTCGACCTGGACAACACCCTGCTCGCCGGTGACAGCGACTACCTCTGGGGCCGGTTCCTGGTCCGCGAGGGCGTGGTGGACGGTGCCCGCTACGAGGCCGAAAACCAGCGCTTTTACGAGGAATACCGCGCGGGCACCCTGGACATCATGGAGTTCCTGGCCTTCTCCCTCCGCCCCCTGGCGGAGACCGACCCGGGCCGCCTGGAGGCCCTGCGCCGGCGCTTCGTCGCGGAGGAAA
>JALSIK010000135.1 GCA_026990045.1 Chromatiales bacterium
TGGCGCGGCGGTAGGCGCAGGTGACGCTGGCGGCCCCCTGGCGGATGGCGGTGCGGTTGCAGTCCATGGCGGTGTCACCGCCCCCCAGGACCACCACCCGCCGGCCCTTCATGTCGATGAACTCCGCCGGGTCCTGTTCCAGGCCCAGGCAGCGGCGCACGTTGGAGACGAGGTAGGGCAGGGCCTCGTACACGCCGGGCAGGTCCTCGCCGGGGAAGCCGCCCTTCATGTAGGTGTAGGTGCCCATGCCCAGGAACACCGCGTCGTAGCGCTCCAGCAGGGCGGCCATGGAGATGTCGCGGCCCACCTCGGTGTCGAGCACGAACTCCACGCCCATGCCTTCCATGATCTCGCGCCGCCGCCGCACCACCGATTTCTCCAGCTTGAACTCGGGGATGCCGAAGGTGAGCAGGCCGCCGATCTCGGGATAGCGGTCGTAGACCACGGGCTTGACCCCGTTGCGCACCAGCACGTCGGCGCAGCCGAGGCCGGCGGGCCCGGCGCCGATCACGGCCACCTGCTTGCCGGTGTCCTGGACCTGCGACATGTCCGGGCGCCAGCCGCGTTCGAAGGCGGTGTCGGAGATGAACTTCTCGATGGCGCCGATGGTGACCGCGCCGAAGCCGTCGTTGAGGGTGCAGGCCCCCTCGCACAGGCGGTCCTGGGGACAGACCCGGCCGCAGATCTCGGGCAGCGAGTTGGTGCGGTGGGACAGCTCGGCGGCCAGCTCCAGGTTGCCTTCCGCCACCAGCTTGAGCCAGTTGGGGATGTAGTTGTGCACCGGGCACTTCCACTCGCAGTACGGGTTGCCGCAGGCCAGGCAGCGGTCGGCCTGCTGCGCCGCCTGTTCCGGGTCGAACTGGCCGTAGATCTCGCGGAACTCGCGGATGCGCTCGGCGGCCGGCTTCTTGGCCGGGTCGCGGCGCTCCACCTGGATGAACTGGAAGTCGTTTGCCATTGCCATTTGCAGTCGCTTGTGGGCCGGCGCCCGGCGGCGCCGTCAGGCGGCCGCCCGCCGCAGGTCCTCGATGAGGGACTCCAGCGACAGGGCCTTGGGTTTGATGAGCCAGAACAGGCCGCAGGCATCGGCGAAGTGCTCGAGGAGGTCGCGGCCGCGGGCGCTGCCGGTCTCGTCGGTGAACTCCTGGATGAGATCGCGCAGGGTGTTGCGGTAGGCCTCCATGGCCTCGGTGTTGACCCGGGCGATCTCCACCAGGTCGCGGTTGTAGCGCTCGGCGAAGGTGTGGTGCTCGTCGAACACGAAGGCGAACCCGCCGGTCATGCCGGCGCCGAAGTTGAGCCCGGCCTCGCCCAGCACGCAGACCACGCCGCCGGTCATGTACTCGCAGCCGTGGTCGCCCACGCCCTCCACCACCGCGGTGGCGCCGGAGTTGCGCACCGCGAAGCGCTCGCCGGCCAGGCCGGCGGCGAACAGCCGGCCGCCGGTGGCGCCGTAGAGGCAGGTGTTGCCGATGATGGCGGTCTCGTGCGACTTGAAGGCCGAGCCCGCCGGCGGGCGGATCACCAGCTTGCCGCCGGCCATGCCCTTGCCCACGTAGTCGTTGGCGTCGCCCTCCAGGTACAGGTGCAGGCCGCCGGCGTTCCACACGCCGAAGCTCTGGCCGGCGGTGCCGGTGAGGCGCACCACGATGGGGGCGTCCTCCATGCCCAGGTTGCCGTGGCGCGCGGCGATCTCGCCCGACAGGCGCGCGCCGATGGAGCGGTGGGTGTTCTGCACCGTGTAGCGGAACTCGCCGCCGCGCTTGGTCTCGATGGCGGGCAGGGCGTCGCGCACCATCTGCTCGGCCAGCTCGCCCTGGTCGAACGGCCGGTTGCGGTCCACCAGGCAGCGGTGGGGCTTGTCCGCGGGCACGCCGCCGTCGGACAGGATGGGGCGCAGGTCCAGGCGCTGCTGGCGCGGGGTCTCGCCCGGCAGCGGCTCCAGCAGGTCGGTGCGGCCGATGAGCTCGTCCAGCTTGCGGACCCCGAGGCCGGCCATGATCTCGCGCAGCTCCTGGGCCACGAAGCGGAAGTAGTTCATCACCATCTCTTCCTTGCCGATGAAGTGCTTCAGCCGCAGGACCTTGTCCTGGGTCGCGACCCCGGTGGCGCAGTTGTTGAGATGGCAGATGCGCAGGTACTTGCAGCCCATGGCGATCATGGGCGCGGTGCCGAAGCCGAAGCTCTCGGCGCCGAGGATGGCGGCCTTGGCCACGTCGAGCCCGGTCTTGAGGCCGCCGTCGGTCTGCACCCGCACCTTGTCGCGCAGGTCGTTGGCGCGCAGGATCTGGTGGGTCTCCGAGAGCCCCAGCTCCCACGGGCTGCCGGCGTACTTGACCGAGGTGAGCGGGCTGGCGCCGGTGCCGCCGTCGTGGCCGGCGATGGTGATGAGGTCGGCATAGGCCTTGGCCACGCCCGCGGCGATGGTGCCCACGCCGGCCTCGGCCACCAGCTTCACCGACACCAGGGCCTCCGGGTTGACCTGCTTGAGGTCGAAGATGAGCTGGGCCAGGTCCTCGATGGAATAGATGTCGTGGTGCGGCGGCGGCGAGATGAGCGACACCCCCGGCTTGCAGTAGCGCAGCTCGGCGATGAGCTCGTTGACCTTGTGGCCGGGCAGCTGGCCGCCCTCGCCGGGCTTGGCGCCCTGGGCGATCTTGATCTGCATGACCTCGGCCGAGCGCAGGTAGGCGGGCGTGACGCCGAAGCGGCCCGAGGCCACCTGCTTGATCTTGGACCGCTCCTCGGTGCCGTAGCGGGCCGGGTCCTCGCCGCCTTCGCCGGAGTTGGAGCGCCCGCCCAGGCGGTTCATGGCCCGGGCCAGGGTCTTGTGCGCCTCGGGCGAGAGCGCGCCCAGGGACATGGCGGCGGAGTCGAAGCGCCTGACGATGGCCTCCACCGGCTCCACCTCGTCCAGCGGCACCGGGTCACCGGCGGGCCTCAGCCGCAGCAGGTCGCGCAGGGCCAGGGGCCGGCGTTCGTTGACCAGGCGCGCGAACTCGCGGTAGGTGTCGTAGTCGCCGGTGCGCACCGCCTCCTGCAGGGTCTGCACCACGTCCGGGTTGTAGGCGTGTTCCTCGCCGCCGTAGATGAACTTGAGCAGGCCGCCCTGCTGGATGCCCTTGCGCGGGTTCCAGGCCTCGCGGGCCAGCCGCCGCTGGTCGGCCTCCAGGTCGTCGAAGTGGGCGCCGCCGATGCGGTTGGTGGTGCCGCGGAAGCACAGGTCCACCACCTCGGGGTGCAGGCCCACCGCCTCGAACAGCTGGGCGCCGCGGTAGCTGGAGATGGTGGAGATGCCCATCTTGGACGTGATCTTGTACAGGCCCTTGTTGATGCCCTTGCGGTAGTTGCGGTTGAGCGCCACCACGTCGGCGCCGGGGATCTCGCCGCTGCGGATAAGATCGTACAGGCACTCGTAGGCCAGCCACGGATAGATCGCGGTGGCGCCGTAGCCGATGAGCACGGCGAAGTGGTGCGGGTCGCGGGCCACGCCGGTCTCCACCACGATGTTGGCGTCGCAGCGCAGGCCCTCGCCGATGAGGCGGTGGTGCACCGCGCCGGTGGCCAGCAGGGCGTGGATGGGCAGGTGGCCGGGGCGCACGTCGCGGTCGGACAGGACCAGGATCACGGCGCCGTCGCGCACCGCCGCCACCGCCTGGTCGCACACCGCGTCGATGGCCTCGCGCAGGTGCCCCGACTCGGGATAGTGCAGGTCGATGCGGGCGTGGCGGTAGTCCCCCTCGTCCAGGGCCAGGAGCTGCTGGAACTTGCTGTGGGAGAGCACCGGCGAGTCCACCAGCAGGCGGGCCGCGTGCTCCGGCGTCTCCTCGAACATGTTGCGCTCGCGGCCGAAGCAGGTCTCCAGCGACATCACGATCTCTTCGCGGATGGGATCGATGGGCGGGTTGGTGACCTGGGCGAACTGCTGGCGGAAGTAGTCGAACGGCGAGCGCACCTGGCGCGAGAGCACCGCGATGGGGGTGTCGTCGCCCATGGACCCCACCGCCTCCTG
>JALSIK010000136.1 GCA_026990045.1 Chromatiales bacterium
CGCGCTGTCCGTGAACACCCGGTACCCGAAGGGTCCGATGCCGGCGGCGATGCGCGCCGCCAGCTTTTTGAGCCGCCCGCGCAGCACCTTGTGGTAGTCGCGGCCCAGGGCGTAGCAGGAGACGTAGCCCAGGTGGGGATGCCGCAGCAGCTCGCCGGGGGCGAAGCGCATGGGTGGCAGGTAGTCCATGCGCACGCTGATGACGCTCAGGGTGCCGGGGACCAGCTCCGCCGGCCGCGTGCGCTTGCGCCCGTGGCGCGCCATCCATTCCATGTCGCCGTGGCAGCCGGCGGCCAGCCATTCCTCCAGGCGGACCTCCGCCGCCGCGAGATCGATGCCGGCGAAGCCCACGGCCTGGAAGCCCAGCTCGCGGCCCCAGGCGCGGATGCGGTCCGCCAGCACGGCGGCGTCCGGCCGGGCGCTCGTTTTCGCTGCCTCACCCATGTGTTTATGATAGCGGCATGAACGCCCTGCCCCGAGCCCTTTACCGCGCCCACCAGGTGCGGGAGCTGGACCGCATCGCCATGGAGGCCTTCGGCATTCCCGGCAGCGTGCTCATGGAGCGTGCCGGGGCCGCCGCCTTCGACGCCCTGCGCGGCCAGTGGCCGCAGGCCAGGCGCATCGCCGTGCTGTGCGGCACCGGCAACAACGGCGGCGACGGCTTCGTGCTGGCGCGCCTGGCGCGGGAGGCGGGCCTGGCCGCGGACGTGTACCAGGTGGGCGACCCGGCCCGGCTCAAGGGCGATGCCCTGGCCGCGTCCCAGCGCCTGCTCAGCGTGGACGTGGAGGCGGCGCCGTGGCGGGGCCAGGCCCTGGACCGGGCCGATGTCGTCGTGGACGCCCTCCTGGGCACCGGGCTCTCGGGCCAGGTGGCCGAGCCCTGGCGCGGGGCGGTGGCGGCGGTCAATGCCGCCGGCCGCCCGGTGCTGGCGCTGGACGTGCCCTCCGGACTCAATGCCGACACCGGCCAGGAGATGGGGGTGGCGGTGCGGGCGGCGGTCACCATCACCTTCGTGGGCCTCAAGCGGGGCCTGTTCATGGAGGCCGGGCGGGAGTGCACCGGCCGGCTGCTGTTCGACGATCTCAAGCTGCCGCCCGAGGTCTACCGCCAGGGACCGCCGGCGGCGGAGCGCCTGGACCCGGAGGATCTCGCCGCCGCCCTGGGGCCGCGCCCGCGCCAGGCCCACAAGGGCGACTTCGGCCACGTGCTGGTGGTGGGGGGCGAGGCCGGCCTGAGCGGGGCCGCGCGGCTGGCGGCCGAGGCCGCCGCCCGGGTGGGGGCGGGGCTGGTGTCGGTGGCTACCCGGGCGGCGCACGCGGCGGTGCTCAACGCCGGGCGCCCCGAGCTCATGTGCCACGCGGTGGAGTCCCCCCGTGACCTGGGGCCCCTCCTGCGCCGGGCCACGGTGGTGGTGTGCGGCCCGGGCCTGGGGCAGGGGGCCTGGGGCCGGGCCCTCCTGGGGCGGGTGCTGGAGAGCCCCCTGCCACTGGTGGTGGACGGCGACGGCCTCAATGCCCTGGCGCTCGACCCCGTGCAGCGCGAGGACTGGGTGCTCACCCCGCACCCGGGCGAGGCCGGCCGCCTCCTGGGCATGACCGCCGCCGAGGTCCAGGCCGATCGCTTTGCCGCCGCCGCCGCCCTGCGGGAGCGCTACGGAGGCACCGTGGTGCTCAAGGGCGCCGGCACCCTGGTCCGCGGGCCGGACGGCCCCACCGCGCTGTGCCCGGCCGGGAACCCCGGCATGGCCAGCGGCGGCATGGGCGACGTGCTGGCCGGGGTCATCGGGGGCCTGCTGGCCCAGGGCATGGCCCCGGCGGCCGCCGCCCGCCTGGGGGTGTGCCTGCACGGCGCCGCCGGCGACGGCGCGGCCCGGGCCGGGGGCGAGCGCGGCCTGCTGGCGGCGGACCTCATGCCCTGGCTGCGGCGGCTGGCCAACCCACGCCCCGGCACCCCGTGAAGCGGGAGCTGTTCCTGCCCGACGCGGACGCCACCGGGGCCCTGGGCGCGGCCCTGGCCCGGGTCCTGCCCGCGCGGGCGCTGGTGTTCCTGGAGGGGGACCTGGGTGCGGGCAAAACCACCCTGGTGCGCGGTCTCCTGCGGGCCCTGGGCCATGCCGGCCCGGTGAAGAGCCCCACCTACACCCTGCTGGAATCCTACGAGGCCGGCGGCCGCCGGGTGCACCATTTCGACCTCTACCGGGTGGCCGAGCCCGAGGAACTGGAGTTCCTGGGGGCACGGGAGTGCCTGGGCGACGAGGCCCTGGTCCTGGTGGAGTGGGCCCGGCGGGCGGGGGACTGGCTGGGTTCGCCGGACCTGTCGGTGGCGCTGGAGATGGCCGGGGCCGGGCGGCGGGCGGTGCTGGAGTCCGGTTCCGGGGCCCTGCTCGACGCGGTGGTCCGTGAATTTGAGACACTGCACGAAGATCCGTCTTTATCCCATTAAGAATCCAAGATATTTTTCTTGAAATCCGGCCCGATTCCTGCACAATTGAAGGTAGGACCGTGCCGGCTGGCAACACCGGCACCGCGGCGAAGGGTGGAAAAAGGGGGTGCCCATGGGTCGCAGGCCTGGATTCTTTGTGGTCGTGCTTCTGCTGCTGGGGGCGGGCCAGGCCGCCGCCGGCGTCCGGGTGGAAGGGGTGCGCATGTGGCCGGCTCCCGACAACACCCGCCTGGTGTTCGATCTCAGCGGGCCGGTGGAACACCGGGTCTTCACCTTGCGCAATCCCGACCGGCTGGTCATCGACCTGGAAGACACGCGCCTGGCCAGGCCGGTGCCGCGCTTCGATTTCGGGCCCAGCCTGCTGCGCGGCATCCGCCACGCCCCCCGCGGGGGCGGCGCCCTGCGGGTGGTGCTGGATCTCAAGCGACCGGTGCGGCCCAAGAGCTTCGTCCTGCGTCCCAACCGAGAGTACGGCCACCGCCTGGTCATCGATCTGCACGACAGCCGTGCCGTGCCGCGCAAGCCGGCACCGGTGCGCCACGCGCCGCGGCCGGACCGGCCCCGCGAGCTGGTCATCGCCATCGATCCCGGCCACGGCGGGGAGGACCCGGGGGCCATCGGCCGCCGCGGCACCCGCGAGAAGGACGTGGTGCTGGCCGTGGCCCGCCGCCTCAAGCGGCTCATCGACGCCGAGTACGGCATGCGCGCGGTGCTCATCCGCACCGGCGACTACTACGTGGGCCTGCGCAAGCGCGTGGCCCGGGCCCGGGCCCACCGCGCCGACCTGCTCGTTTCCCTGCACGCCGATGCCTTCCGCAAGGCCTCGGCCTCGGGCTCCTCGGTCTACATCCTGGCCGACCGCGGCGCCAGCTCCGAGGCCGCGCGCTGGCTGGCCGAGAACGAGAACAGCGCAGACCTCATCGGCGGCGTGAGCCTGGAGGACAAGGACGATCTGCTCAAGCTGGTGCTGGTGGACATGCTCAAGAACTCCACCATCGAGGACAGCCACGACATCGCGCGCCAGATCCTGGCCCAGCTGGGCAAGGTCAACCCGCTGCACAAGCGCCGGGTGGAGCAGGCGGGCTTCCGGGTGCTCACCGCCCCCGACGTGCCTTCGGTGCTGGTGGAGATGGCCTTCATCTCCAACCCGCGCGAGGAGCGGCGCCTGCGCGATCCCCGCCACCAGGCCCGCATCGCCCGGGCCCTGCTCAAGGGGATCCGAAGCTATTTCCACCGCCATCCCCCCGAGGGCACCCTGCTGGCGGTACGGCCACGGCGCCACGTCATCAGCCGCGGCGACACCCTCTCCGGCATCGCCAGCCGCTACCGGGTCAGCGTGCGCGCCCTGCGCACGGCCAACAATCTCAAGGGCGACGTGCTGCGCGTGGGGAAGGTCCTGCGCATCCCATACGGCGACGGCTGAGCGCACACCCGGCTGAACCAGCAAGCGCAGGCCGGATTGAGCACCGCGAAAGCCGCCGCCGCGCCACGGCGGCATCGCGCAGCGGTGCCGGCGCCGGAGGACAGATGACGGACGACGGAAAGGGGCGCCGAACCGGCAGG
>JALSIK010000137.1 GCA_026990045.1 Chromatiales bacterium
CATGGTGGGCACCTTCTACCGCGCGCCTTCGCCCGGGGCCAAGCCCTTCGTCGAGGTGGGCGATACGGTGAGCGTGGGCGACACCCTGTGCATCATCGAGGCCATGAAGCTGCTCAACCAGATCGAGGCCGACCAGGCCGGCGTGATCAAGGCCATCCTGGTGGAAAACGGCCAGCCGGTGGAGTACGGCCAGCCCCTGTTCGTCATCGGGTAGGCCCGGCCCATGTTCGACAAGATCCTGATTGCCAATCGGGGCGAGATCGCCCTGCGCATCCTGCGCGCCTGCCGCGAGCTGGGCATCAAGACCGTGGCCGTGCACTCCGAGGCCGACCGCGACCTCATGCACGTGCGCCTGGCGGACGAGTCGGTGTGCATCGGCCCGCCGCCGTCCACCGAGAGCTATCTCAACATCCCGGCCATCATCTCCGCGGCCGAGGTCACCGACGCGGTGGCCATCCATCCCGGCTACGGCTTCCTGTCGGAGAACGCCGACTTTGCGGAGCGGGTGGAGGAAAGCGGCTTCGTGTTCATCGGCCCGCGCCCGGCCACCATCCGCATGATGGGCGACAAGGTGGCGGCCATCGAGGCCATGCAGCAGGCCGGGGTGCCCTGCGTGCCCGGCTCCGGCGGCCCGCTGGGCAACGACGACAGCGAGAACCTGCGCATCGCGCGCGAGATCGGCTATCCCGTCATCATCAAGGCCGCCGGCGGCGGCGGTGGCCGCGGCATGCGCGTGGTCCACTCGGAGGCGGCGCTGCCCGGGGCCATCGCCCTGACCCGCTCCGAGGCGGCCGCCGCCTTCGGCAACGATACCGTCTACATGGAAAAGTTCCTGGAAAACCCGCGCCACGTGGAGTTCCAGGTCCTGGCCGACGAACACGGCAACGCCATCCACCTGGGCGAGCGCGACTGCTCCATGCAGCGCCGCCACCAGAAGGTCATCGAGGAGGCGCCCGCGCCCGGCATCACCATGGAACAGCGCCGGCGCATCGGCGAGCGCTGCGCCCAGGCCTGCCGCGACATCGGCTACCGCGGCGCCGGCACCTTCGAGTTCCTGTACGAGGACGGCGAGTTCTACTTCATCGAGATGAACACCCGGGTGCAGGTGGAACACCCGGTGACCGAGATGATCACCGGCGTGGACATCGTGCGCGAGCAGATCCGCATCGCCGCCGGCGAGCCCCTGGCCTACCGCCAGGAGGACATCACCTGGCGCGGCCACGCGGTGGAATGCCGCATCAACGCCGAGGACCCGGAGACCTTCCTCCCGTCGCCGGGCCGCATCGAGACCCTGCACGTGCCCGGCGGTCCCGGGATCCGGGTGGACTCGCACATCTACGCCGGCTACACCGTGCCGCCCTACTACGATTCCATGATCGGCAAGCTCATCGCCCACGGCGACAGCCGGGCCTCGGCCCTGGCCCGCATGCGCACCGCCCTGTCCGAGGCCGTCATCGAGGGCATCCGCACCAACATCCCCCTGCACCAGCGCCTGCTGGCCGACGCCAGCTTCCAGGCCGGCGGCACCAACATCCATTACCTGGAGAAGCTGCTGGAAGGATAGCGGGAAGCGCTCAGCCCCGGCGGCAGGTGCGCAGCACCATCCAGCCCAGGATCCCCGAGGCCAGGGAGCCGGCGAGGACCGCCAGCTTGTCCGTGTACTGGTAGCTGGCGGCGTCCTCGAAGGCGAGAGAGGCGATGAACAGGCTCATGGTGAAACCGATGCCGGTGAGCACCGACACCCCATAGAACTGGCGCCAGCCCGCGCCGGCCGGCAAGGCCGCCACGCCGGTGCGGATGGCCAGCCAGCCGAAACCGAACACCCCCAGCTGCTTGCCCAGGAACAGCCCCAGCATGATCCCCAGGGGCACGGGGCCGCCCATCTGGGACATGGAAATGGGCCGCATGTCCACCCCGGCGTTGACGAAGGCGAACAGGGGCAGGATGAAAAAGGCCACCCAGAAATGGAGGTTGTGCTCCAGTTCCTTCAGCGGCGAGTATTCCTTTCCCGCCTCGTCGCGGGCCCGCAGCGGGATGGTGAAGGCCAGGGCCACCCCGGCCAGGGTGGCGTGAACCCCGGACTTGAGCACGCTCACCCAGAGAATGACGCCGACGATGACATAGGCCGCCATCTTGGTCACGCCGGCACGGTTGAGCACCACCAGCACGGACAGCGCCACCGCGGCCACCACCATGGACGAGACCGAGAGCTTGGCGGTGTAGAACACCGCGATGATGATGATCGCCCCCAGGTCGTCGATGATGGCCAGGGCGGCGAGGAACACCTTGAGCGACACCGGCACCCGGCGTCCTAGCAGGGACAGGATGCCCAGGGCGAAGGCGATGTCGGTGGCGGTGGGAATGGCCCAGCCCTCGGCCGCGGCCGGATCGCCGTGGTTGAAGGCCAGGTAGACGGCCGCCGGCACCGCCATGCCGCCGACGGCGGCGATCCCCGGCAGCGCGGCCCGGCGCAGCGAGGACAGGTGTCCCTCCAGGATCTCGCGCTTGACCTCCAGGCCGATGAGGAGGAAGAACACCGCCATGAGGCCATCGTTGACCCACAGGTACAGGGGCTTGTCCAGGCCCAGGGGGCCCACCCGGATCTCCACCGGCAGGTGCAGGAACCAGTGGTACAGCGGCGACACCGGCGAATTGCTGGACAGCAGCGCCAGCGCCGTGGCGCCGATGAGCAGGATGCCCGCCGCCGACTCGCGGCGGATGAACTCCTCGATGACCCTCATGCTCCCCCCATATCCCCCGCACCTTGCCCGTGGCAGCGGTATGATGGCACAAACCCGGCCGCAGAACCTCCCATGAGTGAGAAACCCTGTTCCCCCGGCGGCGCCGGCTGGTGCCAGCTCCTGGCCGAGGCCCCGGCCGAAGCGGTCCCGGCGCTGGAAGCCTTGCTGGAGGCCGCCGGCGCCCTCTCGGTCACGGTGCAGGACGCCGGCGACCAGCCCCTGCTGGAACCTCCGCCGGGCGCCACGCCGCTGTGGCACCGGGTGCGGCTGGCGGCCCTGTTTCCCGCCGGCTCCCCGCTGGCGGACCTGGCGCAGCGGCTGGAGACGGCGGGCGCACGCGCCGTGCGTACCGAGCCCCTGGGCGAGCGGGACTGGGTGCGGGCCTGGCTGGACGACTTCCGCCCCATGTCCTTCGGCCGCCGCCTGTGGGTGGTGCCGTCGGGACACCAACCGCCGGACCCGGGCGCCGTGAACCTGCGCCTGGATCCGGGCCTGGCCTTCGGCACCGGCACCCACCCCACCACCGCCATGTGCCTGCGCTGGCTGGACGCCGGCCTGCCCGCCGGGGCCACGGTCCTGGACTACGGCTGCGGCTCCGGCATCCTGGCCGTGGCCGCCGCCCGCCTGGGCGCGGCCCGCGTCACCGCGGTGGACATCGATCCCCAGGCCCTGGCCGCCACCCGGGCCAACGCCGCGGCCAACGGCGTGGGCGACCGCGTCCGGGTCCTGGCCCCGGAGGCCCTGGCACCGGAGCCGGTGGAGGTGGTGCTGGCCAACATCCTCGCCGGCCCGCTGGTGGAACTGGCCCCGGTGCTGGCCGCGCACCTGGCCCCGGGCGGGCACCTGGTGCTGTCGGGCCTGCTGGCGGCGCAGGCCCCGGCGGTGGCGGCGGCCTACGCGCCGTGGCTGGCGCTGGCGGAGTGGGCGCGCGAGGCCGAGTGGGTGTGCCTGGCGGGCCGGCGGGCACGGCAGGGAGATATTGATAGAATGGCGCCTGCCCCGCCGTCATGATGGACATCCGGCCTTGAACCCGACCCCTGCCCACCGTTTCACCCGCTGCCCCGAGTGCGACACCACCTTCCGGGTGACCAGCGAGCAGCTCACCGCCGCCGGCGGCAAGGTGCGCTGCGGTCACTGCCGCATGGTGTTCAACGCCTTCTTCCACCTGCTGGAGGCCCCCGGGGCGGAGGAGCCACCCGCAACCACCGCCGGGGACGGAGGTGG
>JALSIK010000138.1 GCA_026990045.1 Chromatiales bacterium
TGTCGAACCCCACCGAGGCGGCCAGGTACACGCCGACGATGGTGGAAGCCACGAGAAATACCTGCGCCAGCCAGAAACGGGCGGCATCCCCCGGGGCGGCGATGACCCTGATGCGCTGGCGCAATGCCGCAAAGCCCCCCAACCCCTTCATCGACCGTACTCCCCTCTCCCCATCTCGTTTCATGGATCCAACGGCGGCCGTTCCCCGCGGGGTCAACGCCCGGCCAGCGCGTCCAGCAGCCGGAACAGCACCGCATTGAGGCCGGCGCAGTGCGAGGTGCCGCCGACGATGGCGCCGGCATCCTGCACCCACGGCCGGCCGGGCACCAGCTCGTCGCCGCAGTGCTCCACCAGGGCCCGGGCCGCGTCCGGGGTGGTTTCCAGGTGGCACTGCAGGGCCAGCACGCGACCCTCCCAGGCGAAGGCCTGGTGGGGACAGGCCTCGCTGGCCAGCAGGTGCACCGCGCCCGCCGGCAGCTCGAAGGTGTCGCCGTGCCAGTGGAAGGCGGTGAAGGACTCCGGCAGGGCGGCGGCCAGCGGGTCCCCGTCCGGCGCCGCCACCCGGCGGACGGGGAACCAGCCGATCTCCGGCTCCGGGTTGCGGTACACCCGCGCCCCCATGACCTCGGCGATGAGCTGGGCCCCGAGACACACCCCCACCACCGTGCCGCCCGCCTCCACCGCCGCGGCGATGGCGCGCTTCTCCGCCGCCAGCCATGGATGGCGGGCCTCGTCGGCCACGCCCATGGGCCCGCCCATGACCAGCAGCCAGTCGCCGGGGGCCGGCACCGGCGGCGGCGCGCCCTCGTAAAGCGGCGTCCGCTCCAGCCGGTGGCCCCGTTGCTCCGCCCAGCGGGCCACGGCGGCCGGCCCCTCGAAGGGAACGTGCTGCAGGCAATGGATGGTCAGCGGCATGGCTCCTCCCCGGTTGCGGCGATGGGATGGAATCTATCACAGCCGGCGGCGGCCTTGGGCCGCGGCCGCGGGGTTGCACCCGCGCCCGCGCGCGGTCCTCTGCTCCCACCCCCGGGCATGGCAATGTGACGATGTTCGTCTGGAAACTTCCCGGGCGCCAAACTGAGACAAAGACGCCTTTTCCATCCTCCTTCACCAAGTGATCATGAACTCCAGATACAAAGACACCACGCTCCCCGGCTCACCGACCCCCAAAACGCGTAAGCGGGGAGGCATCAGCCCTTGATGCAGACCAGGGGCTCCAGCCGCGCCACGCGCCGCGCGAGGCCGGCGCGCTCGGCCGCCTCCACCACCGCGCTCACGTCCTTGTAGGCCCCCGGCGCCTCCTCGGCCACCCCGCGCATGGAGGGACTGCGGACGAGGATGCCGTGCCCGGCCAGGTCGTCCACCAGCTTGCGCCCGCGCCAGCGCCTGGTGGCCTGGTGCCGGCTCATGGCACGGCCGGCGCCGTGACAGGCGGAGCTGAAGGCGAGCGTCTCGCTGTCGGCGGTCCCGGCCAGGACGTAGGAGGCCGTGCCCATGGAACCACCGATGAGCACCGGCTGGCCCGCATCGCGCAGGGCCGGGGGCAGGTCGGGGTGGCCGGGCCCGAAGGCGCGGGTGGCGCCCTTGCGGTGGACGTAGAGCCGGCGCTTCTGCCCGTCCACCTCGTGGGTCTCCACCTTGCAGGTGTTGTGGGAGACGTCATAGAGAAGATCCAGGGTGGTCCCCGGGAAGATCTCGTCGAACACGTCGCGGGTGAGCTGGGTCAGGATCTGGCGGTTGGCCAGGGCACAGTTGATGGCGGCACGCATGGCGCCCAGGTAGCGCTGCCCGGTGTCGGAGTGGATGGGCGCGCAGGCCAGCTCGCGGTCCGGCAGCGAGATGCCGTGCTGCCGGGCGGCCACCGCCATCTCCTTGAGGAACTCGGTGCCGATCTGGTGTCCCAGTCCGCGTGAGCCGCAATGGATACTCACCACCACCTGGTCCTGTTCCAGGCCGAAGCGCCGGGCGACGGCCGGGTCGTAGATCTCGGCGATCTTCTGTACCTCCAGGTAATGGTTGCCGGAGCCCAGGGTGCCCATCTCGTTGCGCTGGCGGTGCTTGGCCCGGGCCGAGACCTCCTCCGGCTTCGCGCCGCTCATGCGCCCGCCTTCCTCGATGCGCTCCAGGTCCTCCGGCCGGCCCCAGCCCTGGGCCACGGCCCAGGCGGCGCCGCCGGCGAGCATCTCGTCCATCCGGGCCTCGTCGAGATGGATGCGGCCGGTGCTGCCCACGCCCGCCGGGATGACCTGGAACAGGCGCTCGGCCAGGCGCTCCTGCCGGGCCATTACCTCCGCCACCGCCAGGCCGGTGTGGAGGGTGCGCACGCCGCAGGAGATGTCGAAGCCCACGCCGCCGGCGGAGACGACGCCGCCCTGGTCCGGGTCGAAGGCCGCCACGCCGCCGATGGGAAAACCGTACCCCCAGTGGGCGTCGGGCATGGCATAGGCCGCCTTCACGATGCCGGGCAGCCCGGCGACATTGCAGATCTGCTCCAGCACCTTGTCGTCCATGGCCTCCATGAGCCCGCGGTCGGCGTACAGCACCGCCGGCACCCGCATCCCGCCCCGGGGCGGGACGCGCCAGGCGTACTCGGAGAGCCGTTCCAGTTGCGAGAGATCCATTTCAGACGTCCACCACGCATTGGGCCAGCCAGCGGCCGTCGGGCAGGCGGCGCACCGCCAGTTCGGTGTAGGTGGCGCCCTTGACCTCCACCGCCGGGCGATGGCGGGCCACGTCCACCGGTTCGCCCCAGGCGGTAGCGTCAAGGCGGCCGCCGCCGATGGCCACCTCGAAGCGGCTGAAGAGACAGTGCCGCACGGCCATCTCGTATATGAGGGCATTGAGCCAGTCCACCAGGAGCAGCTCGTCGTCCGGGGCCTCGCATTGCACGGGAACGGCCTCGCGGGGCCGGACGGTGGCCGGATCGGTGACCACGGCGGTCAAGGCCACCGCCGCCTCGGCGAAGGCCTCCTCCCGGGTGGCGCCGATCCCGCGCACGCCGATGTCGGCTTCGTGACGGAAGTGCTCCCAGGTCATGGGCGCGGCGGCTCCATGGCCCGATTATAGGCCGGTGGCGGGGGGGCCGGCGGGGCCCGGGCACCGGGAACCACCCCTCGTTGACGTGCATCAAGGGTGCACCGCTCAACCGGCGGCGCCGGCACCGGGCCGGGGGCCCTGGGGACCGCGGAGGCGATCCGCCTCAGCGGTTCTGGGAACGCAGGCGGGTGAGGTAGGCGGTCATCTCCGCCTCGGTCTCGCGCAGGCAGGTGGCGAGCTCTGCCAGCATGGCCTCCACCTTCTCCTCCAGCCGGGGATCGGTGAGGATCATGCGCTCGCACTGGCGGGCCATGGCCTCCAGCCGCTTGGCCGAGACGTCGGCCGCGATGCCCTTGATGGAGTGGGCCGCGGTGCGGGCCTGGCCCAGGTCGCGCTGCCCGCCCAGGGCCTGCTCCAGGCGCACCAGCAGCTCCGAGGCATTGACCCGGAACACCGCGAACAGCTCGTTGAGAAAGGGCTCGTCGAAGGCCGTCTCCATGAGGGCGTCGAGTTCCTGCTGGTCCAGCAGCGGCTCGCGCCGCGCCGCGGCCAGCGGACCGGCGGCGGGCGTCGGGGCCTCGGCGAGGCGGCGGTTGCGGGTGAGCCGGTTGACCACGTCCAGCAGGTGCTGCTTCTGCACCGGCTTGGTGAGAAAGGCGTCCACCACGTCCTTGCAGTCCTCCAGCACTTCCTTGCGGGCGTTGGCGGTGACGATGGCGAAGGGCATCCGGCTGTCCGGCTCCATGAACTTGAACAGCTTGATCACTTCCAGCCCGTCCATCTCCGGCATGTGCAGGTCGAGGATGGCCAGGTCGAAGATCTCGGACTCCAGCAGGTCCAGCGCCTGGCGCCCGTCGCGGGCCAGGGTCACGCAATGGCCCTCGCTCTCCAGGATGCGGCGGAACACGAACTGGTTGGTCTCCTGGT
>JALSIK010000139.1 GCA_026990045.1 Chromatiales bacterium
CGGCTCCTTCACGCCCTCCTGGACCGGGACCTGGGCGAGGCCGTGGCCGCGGCGGACGCGGCCTACGCGGGGTACTGGGCCCGGCGCGGGCGGCAGGCGGCCCTGGCGCGGCAAGGGGTCTACGGCGTGGGACTGGTGTTGCTGGCCTACGTCGCGGTGCTGCTCTGGTTCCGCCGCCGCACCCAGCGCCGCCTGCGCGAGACCGTGGCGCGCCTGGAGCAGCGCGAGCGCCAGCTCCGGGCCCTGGTGGAGAACGCCGGCGACGCCGTCCTGGTGCACGATGCCGCCGGTCGCCTGCGTAGTGTCAATCCCCAGGCCTGCCGCCTGCTGGATTACACCCCGGCGGAGCTGCTGGCGCAGAACATCACGGAGCTGGTGGCGGAAGGCGGCGGCGGTGACATGCCCCCCTGGCCGCGGCCGCAGCCGGACCTGTCGGTGACCTGGGAAGGGCGGTTCCGCCGGCGCGATGGCGGCACCGTGCCGGTGGAGCTGCGCTCCACGGTGTTCGAGTTCGACGGCGAAACCTTGTACCTGGTGCTGGCCCGTGACCTGAGCGAGAGACAGAAGGCGGAACTGACCCGCGAGCGCCTCATGGCCCTGCTGGAGGCGATCCCGGACCTGGTGGCGCTGGTGGACACCGAGGGCCGCCTGCTGCACCTGAACACCCCGGGCCGCTACATGCTGGGCCTCGACGATCCCGCCGCGGTGTCGGGGCGGCCGCTGGGGGAGTACGTCACCTCCCGCAGCGGGCCGCTGGGCGTGGAGACCATGCTGGCGCGGGCGGCGGAGCAGGGCCTGTGGTACGGCGAGACGGTGCTGCTGGCCCCGGAGGGGCGGCGCATCCCCGCGTTGCAGGTGGTGGTGGCCCACCGCGACGCCGAGGGCAAAGTGGAGTACTACTCCACCATCGCGCGCGACATCAGCGATCGCCTGCGGGCCGAGCGGCAGCTGCGCGAGAACGAGGAACGCCTGGCCCGCCAGCAGGCGGCGCTGCTGGAGCTGACCCGCCAGCAGGCGCGCCTGCCCCTGCCGCAACTGTTCGCGGCGGTGACCGAGACCGCCGCCCGGACCCTGGACGTGGAGCGGGCCAGCGTGTGGCTGCTCGATGCCGACAACCGCACCATCGAGTGCCACGACCTGTTCGAGCAGACGCCCGACCGCCACAGTCGCGGCATGGTGCTGGCCGAGGCCGACTGTCCCGCTTACTTCGAGGCGCTGGAGGCGGGGCGGGTGATCGCGGCGGAGGATGCCTACCGCGACCCGGCCACCCGCGAGTTCAGCGGCAACTACCTGGATGAACACGGCATCGGGGCCATGCTGGACGCCCCGCTGCGCATCGGCGGCCGGGTGGTGGGGGTGATCTGCCACGAGCACGTGGGGGGCAGCCGCCACTGGGAACTGGACGAGCAGAACTTCGCCGGCTCGGTGGCCGATTTCCTGGCCATGGCGCTGGAGCTGGACCAGCACCGCCAGACCGCGGCCGAGCTCAAGCGCCACCGCGAGCAACTGGAACAGCTGGTGGCCGAGCGCACGCGCGAGGTGCACGAGAAGGCACGCATCATCGACCAGGTGCACGACGCCGTGATCACGGTGGACGCCGAAGGCCGGGTCCAGAGCTGGAACAAGGGGGCCGAGCGGCTGCTGGGTTACGGGGCCGACGAGATGCTCGGCCGTTCGCCGCGTGACCTCCTGGCCGATGCCTCCAGCGCCACCGCCGGCGTGGTGGGCCGCGCCTTCGGTGACGGCCAGGCCCACGAATGGGAAGTGCGCCTGCGGCACAAGTCCGGCCGCGAGGTGGATGCCCACCTGTCGGTGTCTCCCCTGCACGATCTCCATGGCCGTCCCGCCGGCGCCGTCATCTACGCCCTGGACGTGAGCGCGCGGCGCCGGGCCGAGGACCTGGTGCGCCAGCGCAGCCGCCAGCTGGAAGCGGTCAACGAGGAACTGGAGGCCTTCAGCTACTCGGTCTCCCACGACCTGCGCGCGCCGCTGCGGGCCATCGAGGGCTTCAGCCGGGCCATGGTGGAAGACTACGGCGCCGTCCTGGATGACACCGCGCGCGACTACCTCGACCGCATCAACCGGGGGGCCCGGCGCATGGGCCAGCTCATCGAGGACCTGCTCATGCTGTCGCGGGTCTCGCGCGGGGCCATGCAGTGGCGCGAGGTGGACCTGAGCGCCCTGGCCACCGAGATCGCCGAGACCCTGCGCGCGGCGGAACCCCGGCGGCAGGTCACGCTCGACATCGCCCCCGGGATATCGGCCCGGGCCGATGCCAGCCTGGTGCGGGTGGCGCTGCAGAATCTCCTCGACAACGCCTGGAAATACACCCGCACCCGGGAACAGGCCCATATCCAGTTCGGTGTTCTGGACCAGGAGGGGGAGCGGGTGTTCTACGTGTGTGATGACGGCGTGGGGTTCGACAGCCGGTTCGCCGACAAGCTGTTCCGGCCGTTCCAGCGCCTGCACCGGGTGGACGAGTTCGAGGGCACCGGCATCGGGCTGGCCACCGTCCACCGCATCGTGCGCCGCCACGGGGGACGGGTGTGGGCCGAGTCGGAACCCGGCCGGGGGGCGACGTTCTTTTTCACCCTCGGCGGCGAGGCCGGGGCCGGGGAAGGGCTGCGCGAGGCCGGCTGAGGCGTGGCCGGTGTGACCTCCGGAGACGGATTGGGCTAGAATGAAACGGATGGACAGCAGTACGCCCTCCCCCAGGCTCGCTCCATCCAAAATACCACTGGAACAATAAGATTACCCGGGGCCGGAAACACGGCAGGCACCCGGCCGGGACACGACACGAGGCGGCCGATTTTCGTTGCACCACGCCATGAAAGAGGGGAGGGGGGTCCATGCATGAAGGGGTGATTCTGCTGGTCGAGGACAATCCCGACGACGAGGCGCTGACGCTCAGGGCACTGAAGAAGAACCACATCGCCAACGAGGTGGTGGTGACCCGGGACGGGGCCGAGGCCCTGGACTACCTGTTCGGGACCGGGCAGTACGAGGGGCGCGACGCCACCGATCCGCCGGTGCTGGTGCTGCTGGACCTCAAGCTGCCCAAGGTGGACGGGCTCGACGTGCTCAAGGCCATCCGCGCCGACGAACGCACCCAGCTCCAGCCCGTGGTGATCCTCACCACCTCCAGCGAGGAACGGGACATCGTGGCCAGCTACCGGCTGGGCGCCAACAGCTATATCCGCAAGCCGGTGGACTTCGAGCAGTTCACCGAGGCCGTGCGCCAGCTGGGCCTGTACTGGCTGGTCCTAAACGAGCCGCCGCCCCGGCCGATACAGTAGGCTGTCATGTCCGAACGGCTCAGGGTGCTCATCGTCGAGGATTCCGAGGACGACGCCATGCTCGTGTTGCGCGAGCTCAAGCGCGGCGGCTTCGATCCCCACATGGAGCGGGTCGACAACCGTGACGACCTGAGGCGTGCCCTGCGCCAGCACAACTGGGACGTGGTCATCACCGATCACAACCTGCCGGGGTTCAGTTCCGAGGCCGCGCTGGAGACGGTCAAGGAGACCGGGCTGGACGTGCCCGTGATCATCGTGTCCGGCAGCATCGGCGAGGACATCGCGGTGGCGGCCATGAAGACCGGTGCCCACGACTACATCATGAAGGACAACCTCAAGCGCCTGGTCCCGGCCATCGAGCGCGAGCTGCGGGAGGTGGAGACCCGCCGCGCCCACCGCATGGCGGAGGAGACCATCCGCCACATGGCCTACCACGATGCGCTCACCGGGCTGACCAACCGCCACGAGTTCGAGCGCCGCCTGCGCCGGGCCCTGTACCATGCCCAGGAGGAAGGGGCCCAGCACGCCCTGCTTTACCTCGACCTCGACCAGTTCAAGATCATCAACGACACCTGCGGCCACATCGCCGGGGACGAAATGCTCAAGCAGGTGGCGGTGGTGCTGCAGCAGCCCATCCGCGAGACCGACACCC
>JALSIK010000140.1 GCA_026990045.1 Chromatiales bacterium
CCGCCAGCACCGTGAACATGAACACCAGGCGCAGGGTCAGGCGCGAGCCCGGCGCCCCGGCCCGGTACTGGCGGGCCAGGCGCAGGACGTGGCGGGCGATGAGCCCCAGCAGGATGAGGATGGCGCTGATATTGGTCACCAGCAGCGCCACGTAGATGCGGTCGAAGCTGCCGGCGTGGTGGGTGGCCAGGTTGAGCAGCACCAGCGACACCCCCAGCAGCACCAGCAGGGCCAGCAGGGGGGCCTTGCCCTGCAGGAGCCGTCTTATGGCCTTAGCGACCATTGTTTCCATTCACTCTGCAGGCGCCACCCGGGGGAGAGGTAGGCCAGCGGCTGCAGGGGCGCCGGCAGGGCCTCGATGTCCAGGTAGGCGCGCAGGCGCACCCGGTACTCGGCCCCGGGATCCAGCAGGTTGCTGTCCATGAGGGGCAGGTCCTCGACGCGGCCCAGGGCGGCCAGGGCCTCGGCCAGGCTGCGGTAATTGGCCTGGGCGCCGGAGTTGAGGCTGTGCACCACGTATTTCTCGCTCAGGGCATGATAGAGCAGCAGGTAGCGTTGTTGCAGGCGGGCCACGGTGCTGTTCCACCACCACCGGCGCTGGCGTTCCACCCGGATGTCCAGCACCACGAACAGGGGTACCCCGGAGTCCAGGGCCTCCAGCGCCTCGGGGCTGAGGCGGTACTCGATGCGGGCCGAGAGCAGGAAGACGCCGTCGGCCAGCCGGGTCTCGGCCGTGGTGACCCGGAACAGCCCCGGTTCCGCCGCCCCGGCGGCCGCCGCCAGCAGCAGGCCGGCGAGCCAGAGCCTAGGGCGCCGGACGCTTGCGCAAGCGTGCATAGAAAAATCCATCCATATCGTCCTCGCCCGTGAGCACCTGGCGTCCCGGGCCGGCGGCCCGGCCCCAGTCCCCGGGCAGGGCCGCCACCTCGGCGTCCGGCCGGCGCTCCACGAAGGCCGCCAGCTGGCGGGTGTTTTCCTCCGGCAGCACCGAGCAGGTGGCATATAAAAGGATACCCCCCGGTGCCAGCAGCGGCCACAGGGCCTCCAGCATGGCCGCCTGGGCCGCGGCCAGGGCCGGGAGATCGGTCTCGCGCCGCAGCAGGCGGATGTCCGGGTGGCGGCGGATGACCCCGGTGGCCGAGCACGGGGCATCCAGCAGGATGCGGGCGAAGGGCGTCCCGTCCCACCAGTCGCGGGGACGGGTGGCGTCGCCGACCACCCGCTCCGCCGCCAGCCCCAGCCGGGCCAGGTTGTCCTCCACCCGGGCCAGGCGCACCGGGCTGATGTCCAGGGCCGTGACCCGGGCCCGCGGGCAGTACTCCAGCAGGTGGGCGGTCTTGCCCCCCGGGGCGGCGCAGGCGTCCAGCACCCGCTGCCCCGGCTCCGGGGCCAGCAGCGGCGCGGCGAGCTGGGCCGCGGCGTCCTGGACCGAGACCAGGCCGTCGGCGAACCCCGGCAGGTCCTCCACCGGCCGGGGCCGGGCCAGGCGCACCGCGGCCGGGGCGTGGGGGGCGGGCGCGGCCTCCAGTCCCGCCCGCGCCAGGCGCTCCAGGTACGCCTCGCGCGTGGTCCGGGCCAGGTTCACCCGCAGCACCATGGGCGGGGCGGCGTTGTTGGCCGCCACCAGTGCCGGCCAGTCCCGCGGCCAGGCCGCCTGCAGCCGCCGCAGCAACCAGCGGGGGTGGCGGGTGGCGGCCTCGGGGTCGTCCCGGGCCGCCGCCTCCAGCTCGGCACGCCGGCGCAGGAAGCCGCGCAGCACCGCGTTGACCAGGCCGCGGGCCCAGTCCTTGTGCAGCAGCCGCGCCACGGCCACGGTCTCCGCCACCGCGGCGTGGGGCGGGGTGCGCATGAAGGCCAGCTCGTGCAGGCCCAGCAGGAGCAGGCAGCGCACGTCGGTGTCGCGGCGCCTGAGGGGGCGGGCCAGCAGGCGGCGGGCGACGAAGTCCAGCCACGGCCAGTGGCGCACGGTCCCGTAGGCCATGGCCTTGCACCGCGAGCGCTCGGGGCCGGGCAGGGCGGCCAGGTCCAGCCCCGCCAGGGCGTCGTCCAGAGCCCGGCCGTCGTCGGCCACCCGGGCCAGGGCCAGGACCGCGGCGTGGCGGGCGTTGCGGGGTCGCTTCATGCCGGGAGCGGCGGGCCCAGGCGGGTGCCCGGGGCCAGCAGCGCCCCGTGGCCCCGCAGCAGCGGCCCCGCCGCCAGGGGGCGGCCGCCCGGGAGCTGGAGCACGGTGAGGCGCAGGCGCCCCTCGCCGCAGGCCACCTCCACACCCGCCTCCCCGGCCGCCGTCACCGTGCCCGGCGGGCCGCCGGGATCGCCTGCCAGGGGCTCGGCCCGGTGCACCTTGACCAGGGTGTCGCCGGCCCGGGTGCGGGCCACGGGCACCGGGTGGAAGGCCCGCACCTGCCGGTCCAGGGCCGCGCTGCTGCAGGTCCAGTCCAGCCACGACTCCGCGGTGGTCACCTTGGGCGCGCGGGTGGCCCGGGCCTCGTCCTGGGGCCGGGCGGCGAGGGTGCCGGCGGCCAGGCCGTCCAGGGCCGCCAGCAGGGCCTCGGCCCCCAGGGGCGCCAGGGCGTCGTGGAGCTCGCCGGCGGTGATGCGCGGGCCCATGGGGCAGGTGCGGGCCAGCAGCACCGGGCCGGTGTCCAGGCCCTCGTCCATCTGCATGATGCTCACCCCGGACTCGCGGTCGCCGGCCAGCACCGCGCGCTGGATGGGGGCCGCCCCGCGCCAGCGGGGCAGGAGCGAGGCGTGGATGTTGACACAGCCCAGGGGCGGCAGCGCCAGTACCGCCGGCGGCAGCAGCAGGCCGTAGGCGGCCACCACCATCACCTCGGGCGCATGGGCGCGCAGCGCGGCCTGGGCCTCCGCGCTCCGGAGGCTGGCAGGCTGCTCCACCGGCAGGCCGCGTTCCCCGGCCAGGCGCTTGACCGGGCTCGGGGTGAGGCGCCGGCCGCGGCCGGCGGGCCGGTCGGGCTGGGTGTAGACCGCGGCCACGTGGTGGGGCGAGTCCAGCAGGGCCGCCAGCGCCACCGCGGCGAAGTCGGGGGTGCCGGCGAAGACGATGCGCAGGGGCCGGGTCACGGCGCCACCGGGTGCCGGGCGCCCCTACAGGACGGCCGGGCGGGGGAGTTTCTGCTGCTTGCGCAGTTTCTTGCGGATGCGCTGGCGCTTGAGCTGGGACAGGTAGTCCACGAACAGCTTGCCTTCCAGGTGATCCATCTCGTGCTGGATGCACACCGCCAGCAGCCCCTCGGCCTCCAGCTCCCGCGGCTTGCCTTCCAGGTCCAGGGTCCGGACCGTGATGCGGGCGGCGCGCTCCACCGGCTCGTAGATGCCCGGCACCGACAGGCAGCCCTCGTCCTGGACCTGGCGGCCCTCGGCGCGGACGATCTCGGGGTTGATGAGCACTAAGGGCGCGCTGCGATCTTCCGATACATCGATGACGATGACGCGCAGGTGGACGTCGATCTGGGTCGCCGCCAGGCCGATGCCGGGGGCGGCGTACATGGTCTCCAGCATGTCCGCGGCCAGGGTCCGGATCCCGTCGTCCACGCGCTCCACGGGCGCCGCCTTCGTGCGCAGCCGCTCGTCCGGATAGTGAAGGATTTCTCGAATTGCCATGGCCGCGGGCCGATATTTATAGTACAACTATAGAAAAAGCTGCTAACATTATGATCGCACAGGATAAGCAAGGTGCGCCCCGGGCACCTTCCGGTGGCTCCGCCGGGCCGACAGGACAAGACAGATGATAAAGAAAAACCCGTTCCGAATCGAGTTGACGGGCCTCGTGCTCTCCACCGCGATGCTGGCCCTCGGCGGCTGTGCCGGCGCCCCGGAACAGGCCCCGCCGCCGCCCACCGAGCCGGTGGCGGCGCCGGCACCCGCGCCGGCGCCCGAACCCCCGGTGATGGAGGCGGAACCGGCGCCTCCGCCCTCGCCCATGCGGCCCGACGTGCCCGACCGCTACGTGGTGAAGAAGGGCGACACCCTGTGGGACATCGCCGCCCGCTTCCTCAAGGACCCGTGGCGCTGGCCCGAGGTCTGGCACATCAACCCCGAGATCCGCAACCCGCACCTGATCTATCCCGGTGACGTCATCCTGCTCTACGAGGTGGACGGCAAGCCCTATCTCACTCTCGAAGGCGCGGCCCGGGTGCCGCCGCCGGCCCCGGCCCCCAGCCTGCCGGTGGTGAAGCTGGAGCCGCGGGTCCGTTACGAGCCCATCGAGAAAGCCATCGAGACCATTCCCCGCAGCGTCATCGGGCCGTTCCTGACCCGCCCGGTGGTGGTGCCGGAGCGCGAGCTGGAGCTGGCGCCCTACGTGGTGTCCAGCCAGGAAGACCACCTGGTGAGCGGCACCGGGGCCCGCATCTACGCCCGTGGCAAGTTCAGGGACGGCGTCGGCACCTATTACATCGTGCGCATCGGCGACGTGCTGCGGGACCCCGAGAGCGGGGACGTGCTGGGCCGCACCGTGCTCTACCTGGCCACTGCCAACCTGCTCTCGCCCGGTGATCCCACCACGCTCAAGGTGACCAAGGCGGAGAAGGAGATCATCGTGGGCGACCGGCTGCTGCCGGCGCCGAAGGAAGACCTTGCCTTCAACTTCTTCCCGCGGCCACCCGAGAAACCGGTGGACGGGCGCATCGTCTCGGTGCTCAACGGCGTGGTCATGATCGGCCACTACGACATCGTGGTGCTCAACCGGGGGAGCCGGCACGGCTTGGCCCCGGGTCACGTGCTGGCGGTGTACCGCGGCGGCCAGCGGGCCCGCGACATCTTCACCGGCGACTTCTACACCACGCCCGACGAGCGCGGCGGCCTGGCCATGGTGTTCAAGGCCTACGAGGACATCAGTTTCGCCATCATCATGGAGGCCTACCGCGCCCTGCGCGTGGCCGACCTGGTGCGCAATCCCTGAGGGGCCGTTATCAGGCCGTTGAAAAACGGCCTGATAGCGCGGGGCGCGGGGGCGGAGTTATCACCCCCCATGCGGTGGCGGACCCATCCCGCGATAACCGCCCCCGCCCCTCACCACTCGCCCCTTCCTGCTATACTTCCGGGCATCCGCCGCCGCCCGCGGCGGGGTCCGGAGGTGTTCATGGATGAACCGCATGCCCGCCTGATACCCTGGCTCGCCTTCAACCGCCTGCCCGGCGTGGGGCCGGCGGGGGTGCGCGAGCTGCTCCAGCGCTTCGGGACCCCGCAGGCGCTGTTCGCCGCCGGGCCCCGGCGCTGGGCCGGCCTGCCGCCGACCGCCCGCGCCGCGCTGGCCGCCGGCCCCGAGGCCCTCGCTGCGCCCGACTTGGCCTGGCTGGCCGGCGGGCCCGGGCGCTGGGTGCTCACCCTGGGCGACGCCGGTTACCCGCCTCTCCTGCGCCAGATCCCGGACCCGCCCCCGGTGCTGTTCGGCACCGGCGCGGCCGGCCTCCCCGGCCGCCGGCCCCAGGTGGCGGTGGTGGGCAGCCGCCGGCCCACGCCGGCGGCCGAGGCCCTGGCCCATGCCATCGCCGGCGAGCTGGCCGCCGCCGGGGTGGTGATCACCAGCGGCCTGGCGGCGGGCATCGACGGCGCCGCCCACCGCGGGGCCCTGGACGCGGGCGGCGCCACGGTGGCGGTGGCCGGCACCGGCCCGGACCGGGTGTATCCCGCCCGCCACCGGCCCTTGGCCCGGCGCATCGCCGGGGCGGGGGCGGTGATCACGGAATTTCCGCCGGGGACCCCGCCCCGTCCCGGCCATTTCCCCCGCCGCAACCGGGTGATCAGCGGCCTGGCCCAGGCGGTGCTGGTGGTGGAGGCGGCCGCGCGCAGCGGCTCCCTCATCACCGCCCGCCTGGCCGCGGAGCAGGGCCGCGACGTCATGGCGGTGCCGGGGTTTCCGGCCAACCCCGGGGCGCGGGGCACCAACGCCCTGCTGCGCGACGGCGCCCGGCTGGTGGAATCGGCCGCCGACGTGCTGGAGGAACTGGGGCTGGATCCCGGCGTCGAAAACGGCGGGAGGAATGCGGCGGCCACCCCGCCCCTGGACCCGGAGCGGCGCGCGGTGCTGGAAAGCACCGGCTTCGAGCCCACCGCGGTGGATACCGTGGCGGCGCGCTGCGGATTGACGCCGGAGGCGGTTTCCTCCATCCTGTTGCTGTTGGAGCTGGAAGGCCTGGTCCAGGCCGCCCCGGGCGGCGGCTGGTGCCGGGCCTGCTGAGAGGAGCGGAGATGAAAGAAAACGTGCTCGACGTGCTCATGTATCTCTTCGAGAACTACATGAACGACGAGATCGCATTCGATGCCGACGAGGAGGCCCTGCGCGTCGAGCTGCAGGAGGCGGGGTTCCGCAACACCGAGATCAGCAAGGCCTTCGACTGGCTCGAGGGCCTGGCGCGCCAGCAGCAGAGCCATGCGGCCGTGGTCCCGCGGGGCACCAACGCCCTGCGCGTCTACACCGAGCAGGAGGCCGAGAAGCTGGACGCCGGCTGCCGTGGCTTCATCCTGTTCCTGGAGCAGACCGGGGTGCTGGACCCGGTGACCCGCGAGCTGGTCATCGACCGGGTCATGGCCCTGGAGGCCGACGAGATCGACCTGGAACAGCTCAAGTGGGTGGTGCTCATGGTCCTGTTCAACCACCCCGGCTCGGAGGCGGCCTATGCCTGGATGGAGGACCTGGTGTTCGACGAGGCCACCGGCAGCCTCCATTGAGGCCGTTTCCGC
Source organism: Chromatiales bacterium (assembly GCA_026990045.1). Classification (GTDB taxonomy): domain Bacteria; phylum Pseudomonadota; class Gammaproteobacteria; order CAMYNG01; family CAMYNG01; genus JALUTW01. Next base: position 6,703 of record JALSIK010000140.1, read on the forward strand.
CCCGGTTCCGGCGAATGCCCGCGGCCCAGCGGGCATTTGTCGTTAACAGGGAGGTGAAATCCGGCGCGCCGGGGACCGCGTCGCGCCGTCCGAAACGCAGACAGAATCCATGGCCAAGCACCTAGTCATCGTGGAATCGCCGGCCAAGGCGAAGACCATCAAGAAGTACCTGGGCAGGGACTACGAGGTCCTGGCCTCGTACGGTCACGTGCGCGACCTGCGGCCCAAGGAAGGGGCGGTGGATCCCGAGCACGACTTCGCCATGACCTACGAGGTCATCGAAAAGAACAAGAAGCACGTGGATGCCATCGCCAAGGCGCTGAAGAAGGCCGATGTCCTGCTGCTGGCCACGGACCCGGACCGCGAGGGCGAGGCCATCGCCTGGCACCTGTACGAGATCCTCAAGGAGCGCGGCCTGCTCAAGAACAAGAAGGTCGGCAGGGTGGTGTTCCACGAGATCACCAGGCGCGCCATCCAGGAGGCGGTGGAGCACCCGCGCGAGCTGTCCACCGAGCTGGTCAACGCCCAGCAGGCCCGGCGCGCACTGGACTACCTGGTGGGGTTCAACCTCTCGCCCCTGCTGTGGAAGAAGATCCGCCGCGGCCTGTCCGCCGGCCGGGTCCAGAGCCCGGCCCTGCGCCTCATCGTCGAGCGGGAACAGGAGATCGAGGCCTTCAAGCCGCGCGAGTACTGGACCATCGACGCCGACGTGGAGAAGGACAAGCAGCCCTTCAGCGCGCGGCTCATCGTGCTCGACGGCAAGAAGCTGACCCAGTTCTCCATCAACAACGAGAACAAGGCGCGCGAGGCCGAGCGCAAGATCGCCACGGCCGCCCGGGGCAGGCTGCACGTGGCCAAGGTGCAGAAGAAGCAGCGCAAGCGCAATCCCGCCGCGCCCTTCACCACCTCCACCCTGCAGCAGGAGGCCTCGCGCAAGCTGGGCTTCTCGGCCAGCCGCACCATGCGCGTGGCCCAGCAGCTCTACGAGGGCGTGGACATCGGCGGCGAGACCGTGGGCCTCATCACCTACATGCGCACCGACTCCGTCAACCTGGCCAACGAGGCCCTGGACGAGATCCGGCGCTACATCGCCGAGACCTTCGGCCCGGACAAGCTGCCGGACAAGCCGCGCACCTACAAGACCAAGGCGCGCAACGCCCAGGAGGCGCACGAGGCCATCCGCCCCACCTCGGTGTTCCGCACGCCGGCCGAGATCAAGGCGCATCTCAACAAGGACCAGTACCGGCTCTACGATTTGATCTGGAAGCGCACCATCGCCTGCCAGATGATCCATGCCACCCTGGACACGGTGGCCGCCGACCTGACCGCCGGCGACAAGCACGTCTTCCGCGCCAACGGCTCCACCATCGTCGATCCCGGCTTCATGGCCGTGTACCAGGAGAGCGCCGACGAGACCAGGAAGGCCGCCGAGGACGAGGAGCAGCGCATGCTGCCCCCGCTCAAGGAAGGCGAGGACGTGGACCTGGTCCGCATCCGGCCCGAGCAGCACTTCACCGAGCCGCCGCCGCGCTACACCGAGGCCAGCCTGGTGAAGACCCTGGAGGAGCACGGCATCGGCCGCCCGTCCACCTACGCCTCCATCATCTCCACCCTGCAGGACCGCGAGTACGTCACCCTGGACAAGCGGCGTTTCAGGCCCACCGACGTCGGGCGCATCGTCAACAAGTTCCTCACCGAGCACTTCACCCGCTACGTGGACTACGACTTCACCGCCCACCTGGAGGACGAGCTGGACGAGATCTCCCGCGGCGAGCGCGAGTGGGTGCCGGTGATGCGGGAGTTCTGGGAGCCGTTCAAGGCGCTGGTGGAGGACAAGGACAAGAACGTGGACCGCAAGGACGTGACCCACGAGCCGCTGGACGAGAAGTGCCCCAAGTGCGGCGCCCCCCTGTCCATCCGCCTGGGACGGCGCGGCCGCTTCGTCGGCTGCACCGCCTACCCCGAGTGCGACTACACCCGCAACGTGGGCGAGGACGCCGGCACCGAGCCCGAGGTCATCGAGGGCCGCAAGTGCCCGGAGTGCGGCTCGGACCTCATCATCCGGCACGGGCGCTACGGCAAGTTCATCGGCTGCTCGGGCTACCCGGACTGCCGCTACATCGAGCCCCTGGAGAAGCCGGAGGACACCGGCGTCCGGTGCCCCGAGTGCAAGCTGGCCAACATGCTCAAGCGCAAGTCGCGCACGGGCAAGATCTTCTATTCCTGCGCCCGCTACCCCGACTGCACCTACGCGGTCTGGAACGAACCCCTCGACGAGCCCTGCCCCAAGTGCGGCTTCCCCATGCTCACCCTCAAGACCACCAAGCGCAAGGGGACGGAGAAGGTCTGCCCGCAGAAGGAGTGCGGCTACAGCGAGCCGGTGGAGCCGCCGGAGCAGGCCGCCGGCCCGTAAGCGATGGCGGCGCCGGCCATCCCGTGGCGCGTGCGCTTCGCCGCCCGCCTGCTGGCCGGCGGCGGCATCGTCGCCTACCCCACCGAGGCGGTCTACGGCCTGGGCTGCGATCCCGGCGACACCGCGGCCCTGATCCGCCTGCGCCGCCTCAAGGGCCGGGACGCGGACAAGGGCTTCATCCTCATCGCGGCCGACTTCCATCAGCTCGCGCCGTACATCGCGCCGCTGCCGGCGGACATGGCCCGGCGCGTGCGCCGCACCTGGCCCGGCCCCGTCACCTGGGTGGTCCCGGCGGGGCCGGCCGCCACGCCCTGGCTCACCGGGCCGCGGGACACCGTGGCCGTCCGGGTCACCGCCCACCCGGTGGCCGCGGCCCTGTGCCGGGCCTTCGGCGGGGCGGTGGTCTCCACCTCGGCCAATCCCCAGGGCCTGCGCCCGGCGCGCGACGCCCTCACCGTGCGCCGCTACTTCGGCGGCGCGGTGGACTTCATCCTCACCGGGCCGGTGGACCGCCGCCGCGGCCCCAGCGAGATCCGCGACGCCCGCAGCGACCGGGTGCTGCGGCCGGCCCGCTGAGCCCGCCTCCCGGCCATGGGGTACAATGCCGCCCGGCCTTTTCCCGGAGACCGGCCATGAGCGCACCCGACATCGATGCCGTGAAGCAATACCTGCTGGCCCTGCAGGACCGCATCTGCCGCGGCCTGGAGGAGGAGGACGGCGGCGGCCGCTTCCGCGAGGACACCTGGCAGCGCCCCGGCGGAGGCGGCGGCCGCTCGCGGGTGCTGGAGGACGGGGCCGTCATCGAGAAGGGCGGGGTCAACTTCTCCCACGTCCACGGCGACGGCCTGCCGCCGTCGGCGACGGCGCAGCGGCCCGAGCTGGCCGGGCGCGGCTTCCAGGCGCTGGGCGTGTCCCTGGTGATCCACCCGCGCAATCCCTACGTGCCCACCTCCCACGCCAACGTGCGCTTCTTCATCGCCGAGAAAGCGGGGGCCGAGCCCGTGTGGTGGTTCGGCGGCGGCTTCGACCTCACCCCGTACTACGGCTTCGAGGAGGACGCCGTCCACTGGCACCGCACCGCGCGGGCGGCCTGCGCCCCCTTCGGCGACGACGTCTATCCCCGCTTCAAGCAGTGGTGCGACGAGTACTTCTTCCTCAAGCACCGCAACGAGCCGCGCGGCGTGGGCGGCCTGTTCTTCGACGACCTCAACGAATGGGGCTTCGACCGCTGTTTCGCCTTCATGAAGAGCGTGGGCGATCACTACCTGCCCGCCTACCGCCCCATCGTCGCCCGCCGCAAGGACACGCCCTACGGCGGGCGCGAGCGCGACTTCCAGCTCTACCGCCGCGGCCGCTACGTGGAGTTCAACCTGGTCTACGACCGCGGCACCCTGTTCGGGCTGCAGACCGGCGGGCGCACCGAGTCCATCCTCATGTCCCTGCCGCCGCTGGCGGCCTGGCGCTACGACTGGCGTCCCGCGCCCGGCACCCCCGAGGCCGAGCTCTACGAGGTGTTTCTCCGGCCCCGCGACTGGTTGCGCGCGGAGGAGGCGACACCTTCCGGCTAGCCTTTCCTTCGGATTGCCCCGGCGCGGTGATCGCCTATAGCATGTATGGTCATCGGCTGCAGCGGCCGAGGCAGGGGTGAGCGCCAGCGAGCCCGTGGTCGAGGCCGGACGGGAGGCTGCACGGCATGCGAAAGAAAAACATCGGCCGGCTCGACCAGTTCCTGCGCATGGGCATCAGTGCCGGGATGATCTATGCCGGGGCGTTCCTCATCGAGGATCCGTTCAGCGCCTGGTTCCTGGGCGCGCTGGGTGTCGGCAACTTCATCGTCGCGCTGGTCCGCTACTGTCCGCTGTACGCGGTGACCGGAATCGATACCCTCCAGGAACGGGGCGGCTGAGCGGCGGCTTCGTTCCGTGCGGCTGTCCACCCAGTTGCTGGGGGCCATCACGGGCATCACCCTCCTGGCCCTGCTGGTGTTCGGCGCAGTGGCCTACTGGATCATGACCGAGGCCGGGGAAAAGCGGCGCGCCGAGCTGCTGGCCCACCTCGCGGGTGACATCCTGGCCGAATTCCTGGCCCGCGATGCCGCGGCGCCGGACTCCAGCCGCGTGGCGGCCCTGCACCGGAAACACGGCCCCCCGGGGTCGTTGCTCGCCGTGTGGCGGGGCGAGGCCGTGGCCGTGGTGGCGGACGGGCCGGTGCCGCCCGGGCTGTCCCGGCGCCTCCGGGTCCTGGCGGGGGAAGGGCGCCGCAGGGGACGCCTGCGCCTGCGCGGGGCAGACCACCGGTGGGCCATGGCCGCCACCCCCTCGGGGGAGGCGGGCGTGTTCCTGGCGGAACCCCGGCGCGGTACGGATCCGGACGCCGCCACATTGCGCACGCGCCTGCTGGTCACCGGCGTGGTCATCCTCTGGCTCGCGGTGTGGGTGGCACTGATCCTAGCGGCGCTGATTTCGCGCCGCCTGGAGGAGAAGAACGAGGCCCTGCGCCACCAGGCCCTGCACGACGGGCTCACCGGCCTGCCCAACCGGACCCTGCTGCTGGACCGCCTTGCCCAGGTGCTGCTTGCGGCCCGCCGGCGGCCTGTCTCCTTTGCTCTCCTGCTCATGGATCTGGATCGCTTCAAGGAGATCAACGACACCCTCGGGCACCACTTCGGCGATCTCCTGCTCCGGGAGGTCGGCCGGCGGATCCAGGCCTCCATCCGGGAAAACGACTCCCTGGCCCGGCTCGGGGGGGACGAGTTCGCGGTGTTGCTGCCGGACACCGGGCGCGAGGGCGCGCTGCTGTGCGCCACGCGCATCACCCGCCATCTCCAGCGCCGGTTCAGCGTCGAGGGGCTGCACATCGAAACGCGGGCCAGCATCGGCATCGCCCTCTACCCCGAGCACGGGGACGACGGCGTGACCCTGCTCCAGCGCGCCGACGTCGCCATGTACCAGGCCAAGCGCTCGGGAAACGATTTCGCGCTCTACGATCCCGGCCGGGATTCCCACAGTGTCCGGCGCCTGCGGCTCATGGGCGAGTTGCGCGAGGCGGTGTCCGCGGGGCAGATGTTGCTTCATTACCAGCCCATGCTGGACCTGCGGAGCGGGGCCGTCAGCGGGGCCGAGGTCCTGGTCCGGTGGCGGCACCCGGAGCTGGGGCTGGTCGCGCCCGGCGAGTTCATCCCCCTGGCGGAACAGATGGGGGCCATTCACCCGCTCACCCTGTGGGTCCTGGAGACGGCGCTCGCCCGGTTACGGGCGTGGCGCCGGGAGGGGATCGAGATGGTCCTGTCGGTCAACCTCTCCGCGCACTGCCTGCAGGATGCGTCCCTGCCGGCGACCGTGGAATCCCTCCTGCACCGCCACGAGATTCCTCCCGGCGCGCTGCAGCTGGAAATCACCGAGAGCGCCCTCATGCACGACCTCGATCGGGCGCGGGATATGCTGGGCCGGTTTCATACCCTGGGGGTGCACCTGGCGATAGACGACTTCGGGACCGGCTTTTCCTCGCTTGCGTACCTGCGGCGGTTGTCCTTCGACGAGCTCAAGATCGACAAGTCGTTCGTGCGCGACATGTGTTCCGATCCCAACGATGCCTCCATCGTCCGCGCCGTCATCGATCTGGCGCACAACCTGGGGTGCCGGGTGGTGGCCGAAGGGGTGGAAGACGATCGCACCCTGGCGCGCCTGCGGGAACTGGACTGCGATCGGGTCCAGGGTTTCTACCTGAGTCCACCGCTGGCAGCGGACGATGCAGGGCGCTGGTTCCGGGACCACGGCCACCGTGCCGCCGACCCGCCCGACGATGATGGCGGGGCCCGCCGGGACAGGGGCACGGACCGGGATCAACCCCGCCGCTCGTAGTCGATGTGCTCCGGCGCCACGGCGCCGCCGGAGAAGATGAAGGCCATGGCCTCGTCCAAGGCCCGGTCGACCCCGGGGGGCCATGCGGAATCGGGCGCCCGTCCGCCCCGCGCGGGCGCCACGGGATGCTGCCAGGGGGGATTTCTCTGCGCCCTCCGTGCCCGGGCGGCCGCAATTGTTTCCTCCGCGGGGGTCCGATAGAATTTCGCCCCAGCGAATGCCAGGGACGGAAGCAGCGCAGCCAGACCACAGGCGTCCATCCTCGTCATGCCAGGGATCCCTTCCTTATTGCGCCCCTGTTTCTGGTTCCGCTGCACCGGTCTTTCGCTGACCGTCCTGTTCTGCCTCATCGGCCTGGCCGGCGCGGGTTCTCTCCGGGCGGCGGCCCCCGCCTTCGATCCCGATGTCGCCCTGTGGCGGGCGGTCCTGGCGGACGACCTCGCGGCTGCCGAGGCGGCGCTGGCTGAGGGGGCCTACGTCGACGCGCCCTATCGAGGCCCTGCCGGAGACGAGGCCGCCGCCGGGCCAGGCAAGGGCCCGGCATGGCCATCCGTAGAGGTCTACGGCGGGGCCACTCCCTTGACCATCGCCGTGGGGAGGGGTGCCGACGACATGGCCCGCTTCCTGCTCGCCGCCGGGGCCAATCCTGATGCGCGCAGCGTTCTGGGCCGGCTGTCGCCGCTGGTCGCAGCGGCCGGCACCGGGGACAAGGCACTGTTCGACGAGCTGCGGCGTCGCGGCGCCACGGTGCACCAGAGTTTCCAGCTGCGCCAGGACGACGGGGCCATGCGTTTCGACTTGTTGCGCCCGGCGGTCTGGGGCGGGAACGTGGAGATCATCGAGGCGCTACGAGGCGCGGGCGTGCCCTGGCCGGAGGATCCCGCTTATGCCGACGAACTGCTCGGCCTGGCCGTGGCCGGAACGGGCGAGGGGCGGTTCACCGGGCCGGCGATGTTCGCCTACCTGCGCCGGCACCAGGTCGGAGGGCGGGTGCTCTCTCCGGAGCAGCTCCAGCACCTGCTGGAGGTGGCGCTGAGGCAGGGATCGGACGACATGCTGGACCACGTGGTGGCGCTGGCGGCCAAGCGCGACGAGGCCCTGCTGGTCGAGGCCCTGCGTTTCGGCCGCACCCGGCTCGTGCTGCAACTGCTGGACGGGGGCCAGGCCAGGCTCGATGGTGAAGTCGTGGACCGGGCGCTGGGACGCCACGACATCCTGCCGCCCGGGTTGATGCTCGCGCTTCTCGAGCGGGGGCATCGGCAGGTGCTTTCCCCTTACGTGGCGGCCAGTGCCGGCCAGGCCATCCGCCAGAAGCGGCGCGACATCTTCCACGCCCTGGTGGCTGCCGGCTACGACGGCCACCCGCCGGCGCAGGTGGCAGGCAGATGGCTGGACGCGGCCATCGCCAGCCGCCAGCCCGATCTCGCCGCCGAGTTGCTGTCCATGCCGGGTATCGACCTCAACACGGCCAATGTCACCTTCGGCGAAGAACCGCCCCTGGCGCGCGCCCTGATGGAAGGGGACACGGTCCTGGTCCCGGCGCTGCTCGGGCATGGCGCCCGCGGGGACCTGGTGGACCGGTATTTCGCGGTGCGCCGCCAGGTCCCATCGACCATGCACCTGCTGTGCATGAGAAAGCTCCCGGCCGCCTGGGTGAAACCGCTGGTGGCCACGGGCGCGCGGCTGGACGTGCGCGACCGCGCGGGCCGCCTGCCCGTGCACTGCGCCGCCGCCACCGGTCAGCTGGCGCTGTTACGGGCCCTGGTGGACGCCGGCGCCGGCCTGGACGAGGTGATCGAAGGCCGCTCCGGTTCGTGGACGTGGCAGTCCCGCGACGACCACGGAAAGACGCCCCTGATGCTGGCCATCGAGAACGCGCACGATGACGTCGTCGCCTGGCTGCTTCGGCGCGGCGCACGGATGCGCGTGGGCAAGGTCACCGCCCTCGGCGCGGCGATCGTGGCCGGGAACGTCGATGCCATCGGGCGCGTGCTGGGCAAGGGTGAAGATCCCGGAGCCGGGCATGCCTCGGTCACCACCCGCGAACCCGTCCCGGCACTGCGTCTCGCCGTCCAGGCCAACCAGCCGGCGGCGCTCTCCGCGCTGCTTGCCCAGGGGGTACGGGCTGCCGAGCCCGCCGCCCTGGTATGCGACATTCTCCAGTCCCCTGGCCTGCGCCCCAGGGAGCGCGCCGGGATGCTCGACGTCGCGCTGGCGCACGGGCTTCCGCTCCCGCCGGCCTGCGATGACCAGCCGGTGATGGTTTTTGCCGACAGCATGGAACTGGCCCGTCTCATGCTCGCCCGCGGCGCGCACGTCGATGCGCGCGTGCGGCAGGGTCCCCGGGGCGGGGCGACGTCCCTGATGCTGGCCGTCGCTGCCGAGGACATCCGCCGCGCGCGCGTGTTGATCGGCGCCGGCGCCGATGTGAACGCGACTTTTTCCGGCGACGGGACCGACCTGTATCTGGCCGACCTCAACCACTCGGCCATCGCCGCCACACCCCTGCAGCTGGCCGCCGAGCGCGACCGGCTCGACCTGGTGCAATTGTTGCTGGCCGCCGGTGCGGCGGCGGACCGCCGCGGTCCGGGTGGTTACACTGCCTTGATGGTCGCCGCCGCCCGGGGACATCCCGGGATTGCGCGGTTGCTCCTGGCGGCCGGGGCCGACCCTGAGGCGCGCAGCGACGGCGGGGGCACCGCGGCGTCCATGGCCGCCGCCGCGGGGCACGAGGCCGTCCTGGCGGTGCTCCTCGAGCACGGGAGTCCGGGGGCCTTGACTGCCAGCCTCGTCCGGGCCGCCCAAAACGGTGAGGCTGATACCGTCTCGTCCCTCCTCGCCCATCCCCGGATGCCCGCCGAGGCGTTGTCTCCCGCACTGCTGGCCGCGGTGGAAGCCGGCCTGAGCAGGGTGGTCAATCGCACCCTGCCGGTGTCCAAGCGCCGGGCGGCGGCACGCCAACGGACTCTCGCCGCGTTGCTGGCGGCGGGGGCCGATCCCGATACGCCCGGGCTCGAGGCCACGCCGCTGCTGATGCTCGCGCGCTCGCGTTTCCCGCCGGACCTGCAAGTCCGCCTGGCCAGGCAGCTGGTCGCTGCGGGCGCTGATCCCGATGCCCGTGCCGGCCGCGGTGGCATGACGCCCCTGATGCTGGCCGCGGCCCGGGGCCGCTGCCGGCTCGTGCGGACCCTCCTGGACCTGGGGGCCACACCGGACCTGCGCGGTCCCGGTGAGCGCACGGCCCTGCTGGAAGCCGCCTCCAGCCGTTGGGCGGGTCCCGCCTGTCTGGCGGCGCTGCTGAAGGCGGGTGCCGATCCCAACGCCACCGATGCCGATGGTGACACTGCCCTGGCCCGGTTGAGTCGGCGCGGATCCCGTGACCCCCACAGTGCAGCGCTGGTCACCCTGCTGGCGGACGCCGGTGCCCGGGTCGATAAGCGGAACAAGTACGGGTACACACCGCTGGCCCTGGCACTGAAGGCGGACGCCAGGGCATTGGCCGAAGCGCTGCTGGTCCATGGTGGCGGTGCCTGCGTGACGGTGCGGGGCCGGCGGCTGCCGGCATTCACGAACGACGAGGGCTTGCGCACCCGGCTGGAGGCCGCATGTCCATGAAAGGTAAGCACCGTGCTCTGGCGGCCCCGGGTGCCGGCCTGGTCCTCGCGGTCGCCGTCATGTCCTGGCTGTTGTGGCCACGCATGCCGGCCGATTTCGATGCCGACGCCTGGTTCGATGCCATCGCCCGGGGCGACACCGCCTACGTCGAGGCCGAACTCGCCCGCGGGGTGTTGCCGGAGGTGCGGCGGGCGGACGGCTGGTCCTCGCTGCGGGTGGCCGCCAGCGCGGGACATCACGGCATCGTGCGCGCCCTGCTGGAGGACGGGGCGGAACCGACACCGGCACAGGACGAGCCCGGTCCGCCCTTGTTGCACCTGGCCGCCCTTCGCGGTGACCCCGTGTTGGCCGGCCAGCTCCTCGCGGCCGGCGCCGACCCCGTCGCCCGTGATGCCCGCGGGCGTGATGCCTTCGACCTGGCCGCCGCGCGCGGGGACATCGTGATGATGGCCGAGCTGGTCGCTGCCCGCCCGGGGTTCGCCGGCCGGGCACGGGACTGGTGGAACGGGCGCAGTGCGAACGCGCCGAAAACGGCGGTGCGCGCGTGGCACTACCTCCTCGGCCGGCTGGCCGAGACCGGGCGTCCGCGGGATGAGGCCCTGGCGCGGGCCGATGCCTCGTACCGCAAGGCCGGCCGCCTGGTGGCGGCGACCTACCGCCGCTTGCAGTTGTATGCCGATGCCCGTTCGCCCCTGTACGATCCGGCCGCTGCCCAGGCCTTGGCCAACGAGTTCCGCGGCCGGGGTGATCCTGAACGGCGCTGGCTCCGCCGCCACGCCGAGGCCGGTGACTCGCTGGCGCGATTTCTCCTGGGTTTGCAGAGCCGCGTGCCGCGCGGGGATGATTTGCGGCGCCAACGCCGCGGGATCGGGACGGTCATCGCCCTGGCCGGGCAGGGCATGGTGCTGGCGCAGTTCGAGCTCGCCGCGCACACCGACCGGTACTATCCCGATGCCACCGGAAAACAGCGGGACGAGCTGCGGCGCAAGTGGCTCGACGCCGCCGCCGATCAGGGGCATCCGCTGGCGCTGCGTGCCCGGGGATGGGCCCATGCGCGGGCGGGCCGGACCGACGCGGCGTTGTCCGGACTCCGGCGGGCGGCCGACCGTGGCCTGCGCCGGCTGTACGCCGAGGTGGCCACGGCCCTGGAGCATGGTCGCCGTGGGCTGCCCGAGGATCCTTCCCGGGCCCTGGAATGGTACGGGCTGGCGGTTGAAGCCGGCGACAGGGCGGCCATGGATCATCTCGCCGAGGCCTACGAACTGGGCAAGCTGGGTTTGACGCCGGACCTGCGCGAGGCCGCGCGCTATCGCGCGCGGGCCGGTGACGGCCGCTCCTCGGCCGCGGATCGCAGGTTCTGGCGGCGGGTCCTCGCCAGCGCCATCGGTACGCGGGACGAGGAATTGCTGGCGTTGTCCCTGGCGCGACTCGGTCCCGGCGACGCGGCCGTGCGGGAGGCGTGGTTGCTGGCCGCGCGGGTCGGGGCCAAACCGTTGCTCGATTCCTTCATCGCGGCGGGGCTGGACATCGATACCCTCCACCTGGGGCGCACGGCCTTGATCGGCGCCGCGGCGGCCGGCCGGGCGGACACCCTCCGGTGGCTCCTGGCCCGGGGCGCCGATCCCAACCTTGCCGGTGCGCAGGACTCGCCGCTCACGGCCGCCGCCGCCGCCGGTCACTGTGACCTCATCGGACCGCTGCTGGATCAGGGTGCTGCCATCGACGCCCGCGTCGCCGGGCGCTCCGCGCTGCTGGCCGCCGTGGCGCGAGGCCGGCAGGCCTGTGCCGAATCGCTGCTGGCACGGGGTGCCAACCCCCGGCTCACCGACCGCCGGGGCCGCGATATCCTGGCCCTGGCCCGTGCGCGGGGTGACCATGGGCTGGCGATGTGGCTCCTCGAGCAACCGGGGCTCCATCTCTCTCCCGCTGCCCGCGAGGCGGCGCGGCAGCGCCTCGTGCAAGAGCAACGCGCCGCCGAGCGCCTGGCACGTTGGCGCCGCGGCCAATTGCTCGTGCGCCTGGATGCCTCGGGCCGGCCGCTGAAGCAGCAGGCTGGTGCTTACGCCGATCGACCCTGGGCATGCGTGCGCGACGAGATGAGCGGGCTGACCTGGGCCATCAAGGATGACAGCGACGGGCCGAACGACAAGGACCTGCGTTTCCAGTATTCGCGGGACGCCGATGGCCATTGCGGGCGCGTGGCCTGCAGCGTCGAGGCCTACATCGCCTGGTTGCGCCGTCACCGTGTTTGCGGGTCGGCGGAGTGGCGCGTGCCGACGCAGCGTGAGCTGGCCACGCTGGGCCATGCGCAGCTCGCGGGCGGCTTTCCTTACTGGCCGGGTTTTGCCGTGTGGACGCAGGACCGGGGAAAACTGGCCATCACCTGGGCCTCCGGTCTGCTGGGCAAACACACCGTGGCCATCGGTATCCCGACGGCGGCCCAGGTGCTGCCGGTGCACGGACGGCTGCAGCCGGTGCCCGATGCCCCGCACGTGAGGTTCACCACCATCACCATTGAAGGCGGTGGCGTGACCCTGCAACCGCCGGGACCGTAGGCCGGGAGGTCACCCCGTCCGTCGGGACTGCTCCCGCTGCCTGTCACCATGTCACCGGAGGGCGGTTTCTCGCCGGCGCCACACGTGCCTGTCGGCCTGGGTTACCCCTTTCGCTGGTAGTCGATGTGCTCCGGCGCCACGGCGCCGCCGGAGATGATGAAGGTCATGGCCTCGTCGAAGGTCCAGTCGGTGGAGACCAGCCGTTCCACCGGCACGATCTCGAGATAGCCCGAGGTGGGGTTGGGCGTGGTGGGGACGTACACCGCGGCCAGCTCCTGGCCGGTGGTGCGATCGCGCAGGATGCGGGTGACGAAACCCACGGTCTTGAGCTCGGGCGAGGGAAAGTCGATGAGCACCACGCGCTGGACGCCGTCGGGCTTCTGCTGCAGGGCGCCGATGAGCTTCTTCACGCCCCCGTAGATGGTCTGGACCATGGGGATGGTGTGCAGCAGCCGCTCCACCAGCCCCAGCACGCGCCGGCCCACCACGCGGCTGGTGGCCCAGCCCAGGAGGTAGAGGGCCACCAGGGTCACCAGCACCGCGAGGACGGTCTGGAACCACGGCGCCACCATCCACTGTGCCAGGCCGGGATAGTTGGCCTCCAGCGCGCGGGCCAGCGCCCGCACCCACGGCATGCCCAGGCGCGAGAGCTGGCGGAAGATGAACTCGAACACGATCCAGGTGACCCACAGGGGGACCAGGGTCAGCACGCCGGCCAGCAGGTAGCGCTGGGCACGGCGGGCGAAGGACGGGCGGGTGGCGGTCATCTCGGGCCTCCGGTACGGGCCTCCATTGTGTCACGGGAGCCGCGGCGGGTCATTCCGCCAGCAGGGCCTCGATGGCGGCCACCACGTCCTCGCGCTCCCAGTCGATGGCCCCGAACAGGCCGTAGCGCAGCCGGCCCTGCTTGTCCACCACGTAACTGGTGGGGAAGGCGAAGACCTTCCACCGGCGCAGCGCCTGGCCGTCGCGGTCCATGAGGATGGTGAAGTCCACCTGGACCTTGTGGTCGAGGAACCGGCGGATGGTGTTCCCGTCCTCGGCCATGTTCACCGCCAGGATGGTGAAGGGCCGCTCCGCCAGGCGCCGGCGCAGCCGTTCCATGGACGGCATCTCGTGCACGCAGGGCGGGCACCACGAGGCCCAGAAGTTGACCAGCACCACCCGGCCCTTGAACGAGGCCAGGTCCACCTCGCCGCCGCCCAGGCGCGGCAGGCGCAGCGCCGGCGGCGCGGCCGCCGCGAGGCTGCGCAGGCGGGCCGCCTTCTTGAGGCGCCCGCTGCGGCCGGTCCCCGCCAGGGGGGCGGCGGCATGGGGGCCGGGATGGGTGGCCAGCAGCCGTGCCGCGTGGAGCAGCACGCGGGGCAGTCCCGCGGCGGTGGCGGTCTCCATGGCGGTGGCGTCGGGCCGGAAGTGGAAGCGGTCGCGCACCTCGGGCAGGCGGCGCACGTACACCGGGGCCCCGCCGCGGCCCAGGGTCCTGGCCAGGGTGTCCAGGCGCCAGCGCCAGGGCGAGCGGGCCGGCTGCAGCACGAACACCGGCAGCGAGGTGGCCCCGGCGATGGGCAGGTACCGGGCCTCGCGGCCGGGTTCCGGCGTCTCCACGTAGAGGTTGGGATGGAGCAGGATGGCCCCGGCCAGGGCGGCCTGGCCGGGGTGGGCCGCCTGCCACGCCCGGGCCCCGCGCAGGGCCACGATGGCGCCGCGGCCCGAGGCCACCAGGTACAGCCTGCGCCCGGGCCGCCGGCGGATGACGGCCTCGATGAGCCGGGCCACCTGCTGCGGCGGAACGGCGTCCAGGCTGCTGGCCTGGACGGGCAGGAAGTTGGCCGCCAGCAGGTCCGCCAGCCAGACCTCCAGGCCGGCGGCGGCGATGCCCCCGGCCAGCCGGCGCAGGGGATCGGGCAGGCCGTGCTCCGACGGCAGCCAGACGAGGATCTCGCCCTCCCCGCTGGCCGGGTGTACCTCCACCGGGATCTCTTGGCCTTCGCCCAGGACGAGGGTGCGCGGGGTGCCGGCGGCGTGCGAGGCGAGGGCTGCCAGGCCGAGAAGCACCAGGCAGGACAGCTGCAGGACGGCCGGCACGGCGGGGTTCATGATCGGTCAGGCAGGAGGGCTGGCGATGCAGAGCTGGTTGCGGCCGGCCTGCTTGGCGGCGTGGAGGGCGCGGTGGGCCGCGGCCTCCAGCTCGGCGGCCCCGGAGAACGGTGGCGCCTCGGCCAGGCCGGCGCTGAAGCTGGAGGAGAAGGACCGGCCTTCGTGGACGTGGACCAGGCGGGAGAAGTCGCGCCGCAGGCCGTCCAGCACGCCCATGGCCTCGGCGGCCGAGGTGCCGGGCAGGACCACGGCGAACTCCTCGCCGCCGTAGCGGCCCACGGCGTCCATGCGCCGCAGGCGGTGCACCAGCATCCGGGCCAGGGCGCGCAGGACCCGGTCGCCGGCGGCGTGGCCGTGGGCCTCGTTGACGGCGCGGAAGTGGTCCAGGTCCAGCAGGGCGTACACCAGCCGCCCGCCGTCCCGGCCCAGGCGGCTGGCCTCCACTTCCAGGCGCTGGCGGATGGCGCTGTGGTTGAGCACGCCCGTGAGGTTGTCGTGCAGCATCTGCGTGCGCAGGCCCCGGTAGCGGCGCAGGCGCCGGGTGACCTCTTCGGCCAGCAGCTCCGGCTCGAGGGCGCCGGCCATGAAGCCGTCGGTGTCGTGGGGCAGGGCCCAGGTGCCGGGGGGCGGCGCCCCGTCCTGCCCCGCCAGCAGCACGATGGGTACGCCCAGCAGGGCCGGGTCCTGGCGGATGAGGGCCGCCAGCTCGGGGCCGCTGCATCCGGGCAGCCGGGTCTCCATGAGGATGAGCTCCGGCGGCTGGGCGGCGATGGCCGCCAGCGCCTCCTCGGCGCCCCTGGCCAGGGACAGCTGCACGCC
Source organism: Chromatiales bacterium (assembly GCA_026990045.1). Lineage (GTDB taxonomy): Bacteria > Pseudomonadota > Gammaproteobacteria > CAMYNG01 > CAMYNG01 > JALUTW01. The sequence goes on from JALSIK010000140.1 coordinate 22,062, forward strand.
CAGGGGGGCCAGGGCGGCGGCCACCGCCTGGCGCAGGGCGGCATCGGTGCCCACCAGCAGCAGCGGCGCGTCGCGCAGGTCGCCGCTTTGCAGCAGCCGGCCCAGGGCATCCATCACCTCCGCGGCCGCCGCCGGCGCGTGGAGAAACACCTCGGCCCCGCAGCGCCAGGCGGCGAGCCGGTCGGCCAGCCCGCCGCCGCCGGCGACGATGACCGCCGGCACCTCGTGCCCGAGCTGGCGCCGGGCCCGCCGCACCAGGTCGGCCGCGCTCACCCCGTCGGCCGCGCACACCACCAGGGCGTCGGGCACGGGGGCGCTGCCGGCCGCCGCCTCGGGCTCCGGCAGCCGCTCCAGCACCAGGCGGTACGGTGCCAGGTCCTCGGCCAGGGCCGCGCCGGCCTCGCCCACCAGCCACACCCGCGGCCCCTCCGCCGCCGGGGTGTCGCCGGCGGCGGCGGCCTCCAGCGCCTCCAGCAGCCGTTCGGCCTCGGCGGCCACCGCCGTCACCGGCGGGGCCCCGGGGCCGGCCAGGGGCTTGAGCAGCATCTCCAGCGCGCGTGCGCCGTCGGTCACCGCCGGCAGGCCGAAGGTGGTGCCGCTGCCCGCCAGCCGGTGGCAGTGGCGGACCAGCTCGGCCAGGGCGCCGGGGTCCCCCGCCTGCGCCGAGGCCCACAGGTGGCGGGCCCGGGTGCACTTCTCCCCCAGCTCGCGGCGGTAGCGGCGGCGCAGGTGTTCCAGGGAATCGGCCGTGGGTCGGGTCATCGATCCATCCCGTTCGATGAGGTCACACAGTATATCGTCCCCGGCGCCGGTTGCACCCGGGCGCAGGTCCGGTCTGATACGATCGGGTGATGGACGTCTCGCACATTCTCGATCCCCTCAACGAGGCCCAGCGCCACGCCGTGTGCGCCCCGCCCGGCCACGTGCTGGTGCTGGCCGGCGCGGGCTCGGGCAAGACCCGGGTGCTGGTGCACCGCATCGCCTGGCTGCTGGAGGCCGAGGGGGTCTCGCCGTGGGGGGTGCTGGCGGTGACCTTCACCAACAAGGCCGCGGGCGAGATGCGCGGGCGCATCGAGCGCCTGCTGGGCCGGCCCGCCGGCGCCCTGTGGGTGGGCACCTTCCACGGCATCGCCCACCGCCTGCTGCGGGCCCACTGGCAGGAGGCCGGCCTGCCGCAGGATTTCCAGATCCTCGATGCCGAGGACCAGCAGCGCGCGGTGCGGCGGGTGATCCGGGAGCTGGGCCTGGACGACAACCAGTGGCCGGCGCGGGACGCCCAGTGGTTCATCAACGCGCGCAAGGACGAGGGCCTGCGGCCGCACCACCTGTCCCACGACGGCGATCCCTGGCTGCGCCACATGATCGGGATCTACGAGGCCTACGAGGCCGCCTGCCGCCGTGCCGGCCTGGTGGACTTCGCCGAGCTGCTGCTGCGGGCCCACGAGCTGTGGCGCGAGAACCCCTCGCTGCTGGCGCACTACCGCGACCGCTTCCGTCACCTGCTGGTGGACGAGTTCCAG
>JALSIK010000141.1 GCA_026990045.1 Chromatiales bacterium
GTCGGTGTCGTCCAGCAGGGCGACGCAGGGGGGTGCCGGATCGTTCATGGCCGCCTCCTTCATGCCTCCAGCCGCAGGCCCAGGTGGAACTCCCGCCGCCTGGGCATGTTGTAGACCTTGAGCCCGGTGGCCGCCTCGATGGCGGCCAGGACCTGCTTCACGCGCCGGGGCCGGTCGCTGGCCACCACGAACCACATGTTGAGATCGTGATCGCGGCGGTAGTTGTGGGCCACCTCGGGATAGCCGTTGACGAAACGGGCCACCTCGTCGAAGCGTTCCGCCGGTACCGCCATGGCGGCCAGGGTCACGGCGCCGCCCATGGCCTCGGCCCGGTACAGGGGCCCGAAGCGATCCAGTACGCCGTCGTCCAGCAGGCGCTGCAGGCGCTCCAGGAGCTCCGCCTCGTCGAGCCCCAGCCGCGCCGCCAGCCCGGCATAGGGCCGCTCGCAGACGGGGAACCCGCCCTGGGTACCGTTGATGATGGCGCGGTCGGTCTCATCCAGCATCGCGCGCGTCCCCTCCGTACCAGGCACCGCGCTGCTTGAAGCGCCGGCGCGAGAACAGCACCGCGCGCGGCAGGGCGTCCAGGCCGCACTCGCGCACCAGCTGCTCCACCTGCGCCAGCACGCCTTCGCGGCTGCGCCCGTGGATCATGCAGAACAGGTTGTAGGGCCAGGCGGGGGGACGCCGCGGCCGGCGGTAGCACAGGGTGACGAAGGGATAACGCGCCAGGCAGCGGCCCAGCCCGGCCACCCGGTCGTCGGGCACGTCCCACACCACCATGGCGTTGGCGGTGTAGCCCAGCTCGCGGTGGCGCACCACCACCCCCAGGCGCCGGATCACGCCCTCTGCCGCCAGCCGCCGCAGGCGCGCGATCACCTCGGCCTCGCTCATGCCGGCGGCCGCGGCCACCGCCGCGTAGGGTCGCGGCACCAGGGGCAATCCGCCCTGCACCGCGCGCACCAGGGCCCGGTCGCGCTCGTCCAGCGGCCCCGAGTCCGGGAACAGGCGTGGCAGGCTCAGGTCCATTCCAGCTCGAACCCCAGGTCGATGTGAAAGTCTTCCAGCAGCGGCAGCTCCAGCATCGCATGGCCGGTGGCCGCCTCGATGCGCGCCAGCACCTCGCGCAGGGTCGCGGCGTCGGGCGCGGTGACCACGAACCACAGGTTGTACTCGTGCTCCCGCTCGTAGTTGTGGTTGACCTCGGCGAAGCCGCTGACGATGGCCGCGATCCGTTCCAGGTCCTCCGGCGCCACCGCCATCGCGGCCAGGGTGCTGACACCCGCGCGGTTGGGGCGGAACACCGGCCCCACCCGGCTCACCGCGCCCCGCTCCGCGAGCCGCCGCAGGGTGGCGATGACCTCGGTCTCGCTCACGCCCAGGCGCTGCGCCATGGCGGCATAGGGCCGCGGCACCAGCGGCAGCCCGTGCTGGAAGTCGTTGAGCAGGCGCCGCTCCAGCGGGCCCAGGCCGAGGGTCTTGTCGCCTGCGGTGGGCATGGATGATTCCTCACAGTCCGATGCGGTGGGCGCGGGCGGTGAAGAAGATCCCGCTGGGCCGGCTCGCGGGCAGGCCGGCCAGGCGGTCGAAGGTGCGGGTGTCGTAGATCTCCACCCGGTTGCCGTCGCGCACCGAGATCCAGACCTCGTGGCCGCGCGGGGTGAACTCCATGTGCAGCACCGCGGGACCGGGGCTGAACTGGTGGATCACGCGCAGGGTCTCGGTGTCGATGACCTGCACCGTGTCGTTGTCGGGATGGGCGAAGTTGACCCACACCTGGCGCCCGTCGGGGCGCGCCATGACGAACACCGGCTGGCCGTGCACCGTGATACGCCCAGCCTCGGTCCACTGCTCCAGGTCGATGACCAGCACCTCGTGCCGGCCCACCGCGGGCACGAAGGCGCGGCGCCCGGCCACCGCCCAGCCCTCCAGGTGGGGCATCTTGTACACGGGCAGGCGCCGCTCGCCGCGGCCGTAGTGATCGAGGATGCGGCGCACGCCGCGCTCGGGATGCCAGAGATCCAGCAGCGCGAGGCCATCCTCGCCGAACAGGCCGGCGATGTAATAGCGCCCGTCGGGCGTGACGAGGGCGTCGTAGGGCTGGCGGCCGATGTCCCGGAAGCGCTCGATGCGGGGCTCGGGCCCGCCGCTGAAGTCCGCGATCCAGATCTCGCCGGCGTCGAACAGGGCGAAGACGAAGCGCCGGCCCGGCGCATCCACCAGGCCCACCACCTTGGAGCGGCGCCCGTCGCGGCCCACGGCCGGGATGTCCGCCACCGGCTCCAGCGACGCGGCATCGAACACCCGCACGCCGCCGGGCACGTAGTTGCTCACCGCCACCAGGGTGCCGTCGTCGGAGATGGCGCCGCCGATGCTGTTGCCCGACTGCACGATGCGCCGGTCGATCACCGCGCGCAGCAGGTCCACCCGGGTCAGGCCGCCGTCGCGGCCGAAGACGTAGGCAAAGCGTTCGTCGCGGGAGAACACCACCGAGGCATGGGACAGATCGCCCAGGCCGGTGACGCGGGCCAGTGCGCGGCGGTGGCTGGTGTCCACGATCTGCACCGCGCCGGAGGCGCGCTCCACCACCAGCCCCAGGTCGCCGCTGCCGCGCGGCACCGCGGCACAGCCGGCGAGCACCAGTGCCGGCACGGCCATCCGCAGCAGGTCACCGGTCCCCATGGTCCCCCTCTCCGCCCAGGAGCCGGCCCGCCAGCCAGTCCGCCTCGGCCTCGGTGAGCAGGCCGCGCCAGGGCGGCATGGGGGTACCGGGCCGCCCGTCGAGGATGGTGCGCGCCAGCACCTGCCGCGGGCGGCCCGCCAGGGCCTCGGGGGTGAGCGCGGGGCCCAGGCCGCCGCGCAGGGTCAGGCCGTGACAGGAACCGCAGTCCTGCTCCAGCAGGTTCTCCAGCCGCTCCGGGTCCGGCGGCGGCGCGGCCTGCGCCGCGGCCGCCAGCATGAGCCCCAACGGCCACAGGACCGCGCGCCTAGCCATGGCTCTCCTCCGCGCCGGCGTCGGCGGCGCCGGTGAACCAGTCCAGCTCCGGCGCCAGGCTCACCACCCGGCCGATGACCAGGGTGACCGGGGGCCGCAGGCCCGCGGCGCGCACGGTCCCGGCCAGCTCGCCCAGGGTGGTGAGGCAGCGCCGCTGCCCCGGCAGTGTGCCGTCCTGGATGGCTGCGGCCGGCGTGCGGGGCGACAGGCCGTGGGCCACGAGCTGGTGGACGATCTCCTCCACGTGGCCCAGGCCCATGTAGATGACGAGCGTGGCGGCCGGATCGGCAAGACAGGACCAGTCGAGATCGAGCGGCGCCCCGTCCTGCCGGTGACCAGTCACCAACCGCACGCCGAGCGCCAGCCCCCGGTGGGTGAGAGGGATGCCCGCGTAGGCGCTGGCGCCGGCGGCGGCGGTGATACCCGGTACGACCTCGAAGGCGACGCGGTGCCGGGCCAGCTCGCGCGCCTCTTCCGATCCCCGACCGAACACGAAGGGGTCGCCACCCTTGAGCCGGACCACCTGGTAGCCGGCCCGGGCCAGCCGCACCAGCAGGGCGCCGATCTGGCCCTGGGTCATGGTGTGGCGGCCGGGCGCCTTGCCCGCGTTGATGCGGGTCACCCCCGGGGGCACCTGGTCCAGGACGGCGGCGGAGACGAGGCGGTCGTAGACCACCACGTCGCAGTCACGCAGCAGGCGCTGGGCCTTGACGGTGAGCAGGTCGGGATCGCCCGGGCCCGCCCCCACCAGGTACACCTTGCCGCGCCCGCTCATCATGCCCTCCCGTGTGTTCGGGCCGGCGGCGGTGAAGCCCGCCGCCGGCCGGGGCTCAGTACACGTCGTGCATGGTGTTGTAGACGTTGAACTTGCCGGTCGGGGTCACCAGCCGCTTGTCCTTGATGACCTTCTTGACCTTCAGCGTCTTGTCATCCAATACCAC
>JALSIK010000142.1 GCA_026990045.1 Chromatiales bacterium
GGACGCCGGCCGCTGGGTGCTGTGCGACCGCTTCACCGACGCCACCTACGCCTACCAGGGCGGCGGCCGCGGCATGGACAGCGGCCGCATCGGCGTGCTGGAGGAATGGACCCAGCGCGGCCTGCGCCCCCACCTCACCATCCTGCTGGACGTGGAGCCCGAGGTGGGCCTGGCCCGCGCCGCCGGCCGCGGCCGCGCCGCCGACCGCTTCGAGCAGGAACGGCTGGAGTTCTTCCAGCGCGTGCGGGCGCGCTATCTCGACCTGGCCGCGGCCGAGCCGCAGCGCTTCCGGGTGGTGGACGCCGGCCGCCCGCTGTCCCGGGTCCAGGCGGACCTGGCGCGCATCGTGGAGGAACTCACCGCCCATGGCTGAGACTCCCCAATGGCTGCCCTGGTACGCCGAGGCCTGGAGCCGGCTCCAGGCCCAGCGCGCCGCCGGCCGCCTGCCCCATGCCCTGCTCATCCACGGCCCGGCGGGCGTGGGCAAGGGCGGCCTGGCGCGGCTGCTGGCGCACGCCCTGCTGTGCGAGGCCCCGGGGGACCAGGGCCGGGCCTGCGGCGCCTGCCGCGCCTGCACGCTGCTGGCCGCCGGCAGCCATCCCGACTTCCTGGAGCTGGTGCCGGAGGAGGAGGGCAAGGCCATCCGCATCGACGCCGTGCGCGGGCTGGGCGCGGCCCTGGCCCTGGCCAGCCAGTACGGCGGGGCCCGGGTGGCCGTCATCGATCCCGCCGACGCCATGAACACCGCCGCCTGCAACAGCCTGCTCAAGACCCTGGAGGAGCCGCCCCCGGGCACCCACCTGCTGCTGGTGAGCGCGCGGCCCGCCCGCCTGCCCGCCACCGTGCGCTCCCGCTGCCAGCGCCTGGCCCTGGCCCCCCCGTCCCCGGAGGACGCCCGGAACTGGCTGGCGCAGCGGCTGGACGATCCCGCCGCCGCCCCGGCCCTGCTGGCCGCCACCGGCGGCGCCCCGCTGGCCGCCCTGGCCCTGGCCGGGGCGGGGACGGAGAAGGTGGACGCCACCTTCGACGGCCTCCTGGCCCTGGCCCGCGGCCGGCGCGATCCCCTGGAACTGGCCGCGGCCTGGGCCCAGGAAGCGGGCGCCGTGCTGGGCTGGATCTACGCCTGGAGCGCCGACCTGGTGCGCCTGGCCACCGCCGGCGCGGACGCCCCCTTGCGGGATCCGTCGCGGGCCGGGGCTTTGCAGGGCCTGGCCCAGCGGCTAGACTTGGAGGCGTTGCACCGCTGGCTGGACCGGCTGCTGGAGGCCCTGGGCCTGGTGGACGGCACCCTCAACCGCCAGCTCCTCATGGAGGACCTCCTGCTGGAGTGGGTTAAAGTCACGGCGCCCGCGCGCCGATAAACCCGCCACAACCGGGGAAATTGCTCGCATGGCCCAGATACCCAAAGGACTCGCCGGCGCCCGCCAGGGCATCCTGTCGCTCACCATCAAGGACAAGAGCGCGCTGTACGCCGCCTACATGCCCTTCGTCAAGAACGGCGGGCTGTTCATCCCCACCAACAAGAGCTACCAGCTGGGCGACGAGGTGTTCATGCTGCTGAGCCTCATGGACGAGAAGGAAAAGCTCCCGGTGGCGGGCAAGATCGTCTGGATCACCCCCAAGGGCGCGCAGGGCAACCGCGCCGCCGGCATCGGCGTGCAGTTCTCGGACCAGGACGGCGGCGCCGCCCGCACCAAGATCGAGACCTACCTCGCCGGCGCCCTCAAGTCCGACCGCCCCACCCATACGCTATAATCCCCGCCCGGCGCCGCGCGGCGCACCGGATGAACGACGCCCGCCGGGGAGGGGGCCTGCATGCTCGTCGATTCCCACTGCCATCTCGATCGCCTGGACCTCGAGCCCTTCGGCGGCGACCTGGACGCCGCGCTGGCGGCCGCGGCCGAAGCCGGGGTGGGGCACATGCTGTGCGTGTGCATCGACATGGACAACTTCCCCCGGGTGCGCGAGCTGGCCCACGCCCATCCCCAGGTCTCGGCCTCTGTGGGCGTGCACCCCAACGAGCGCGACACCCGGGAACCCGACGCCGACGAACTGGTGAAACTCGCCGCCGACGACCAGGTGGTGGCCATCGGCGAAACCGGCCTCGACTACTTCCGCAGCGAGGGCGACCTCGACTGGCAGCGCGAGCGCTTCCGCCGCCACATCGCCGCCGCCCGCGCCGCCGGCAAGCCCCTCATCATCCACATGCGCGACGCCACCGCCGACACCCTCGAGATCCTGCGCGGGGAACGCGCAGGCGAGGCCGGCGGCGTCATGCACTGCTTCGTCGAGGACTGGGACACTGCCAGGCAGGCCATGGACCTGGGCTTCGTCATCTCCTTCTCCGGCATCGTCACCTTCAGGAACGCGCAGGCACTGAAGGAAGTCGCCCGCAAGGTGCCCGGCGACATGTACCTTGTGGAGACCGACTCCCCCTACCTCGCCCCCATGCCCCACCGCGGCAAGTCCAACCACCCCGCCTGGGTCCGGCACGTGGCCGAACACATCGCCCAACTGCGCAACACCGACCTCGACACCGTCGCCCAACAGACCACCGCCACCTACCAGCGCGTGTTCGGGCGGATTTCCTGACCCCGCCGGACCGGGCGGCCCGGGGTGTGCGCAAGGTGCCGGCGCCGCCCCGCGCAAAACGGAACCCCGACCCCCTCGCCACTGGCGCTCCGGCGTCGGTCGGCTCGAGCAGGGCGAAAGCCGGCGCCAGGGTGTCAACCGTCGCAGCCGGGGCGCGCAGGACGTGACGGCGCGGCCGAAGCACCGTTCATTTTTCGTTACGCTCGCAGGCGAACGCGCCATGCCGTCTCGACGGCCGGGAGGATGTGGCGCCGGCGCGATGCCAACAGGGTGTTGAAAAAGGCCGTCCTGGCCTTTTTCAACGCGCCGGACCCGGCGGGGGACGGGCTACGCCGACGCAAGCGCCGCTTGACTCGCGGGCGGGGCATCCCTGCCCCGCTTTACCAGGCCGTATTTCAACAGCCGGCTAAAGCCCCCCGCCCGGGGACCGATAACCACGGAAATTGTCCAAGTTCCCGGAGCAGATCAATGAAAAAAATCCTGGTTGCATTGTCGGTCATGGTTTTCGCAGGGGCGGCGATTACGGCCTGTGACGCGGTGAGCGAGCAGGTGGCCAATGCCTCCGCCATCATCAAGAAGCGGCTGCGCTCTCCCGCCAGCTTCACCCTGGTATCGGGCCGGACCATGTGGGAGGGCACCGACGCGGAGGGCAACCCGGCCTACATCGTCAGGGTCGAGTACGATGCACAAAATGGATTCGGCGCCATGATCCGCGGCTGCAACCTGGTGGCCTACACCGACCTGGGCGACCGCATCAGCTGGAACACCGCGCTGGGCGTGGATGGTTGCGGCGCGCCGCCGCTGTTCACGGAAGAACAGGTGGTGGAAATCATGGTCAGCACCAATTTCCAGAAGAAAGACTGACCCGCCCGGCAGGCGCCGGCCCCGCCTGCCGGCGCCGGGCCCGGGGCGGCATCGCTGCACGGCGCCGGCCGGCGGTGCCGGGTCGCCAGCTCACGACACGGCGCCGACCGCCACTGACGACCGGGCGTGCACGGTCAAGGGAGGACCCAACGCACGCCGAATGTGTGCCCGTTGAGGCGGCGCTTTCCGCCATCCTGCTGGTTGAAATTGTTGAACACCTGGTAGTTGTCGCTGGGCTTGTTCAGGCGGGGTACTTCGATTCTGCTCGTGTTCTCGGGCACGGTGATCACGCCCACCGGTTTCCACTGCGGGCAGTTCTTGCCCCAATAGATATACACCTTCATTCCCGCCGGCAGAGGACCAGCCGGATTGCGGTAGTCGTACAGGACCACGCTCCGGCCGTTTCTTACGTGCCTGATGGACTTCACGTTGCGGCACTCATCCTGCGGAGCGCCATTCAAGACCAGGG
>JALSIK010000143.1 GCA_026990045.1 Chromatiales bacterium
GCCGGGTGCCCTCAACCTTTGTGGAGATTGACCGATGCCGGTATCACAGACGGTCAGCGACGACGGAAAGCAGGTATCCATCACCATCAGCGACCGCTTCGACTTCTCCATACACCGGGAGTTTCGGGCGGCCTACGAAGGCACGGCGGGTCCGGGTGCCCGCTATTATATTGATCTTAGCAGGGCCACGTACATGGACAGCTCGGGCCTGGGCATGCTGCTGCTGCTACGCGACTTCGCCGGCGGCGACAAGGCGGACATCACCATCGCCAACGCGCCCCCCGAGATTTACCGCGTGCTGGAAATCGCCAACTTCCACCAGATATTCAAGATTGCCTAGCCATGGACGCAGCCGCCGTGTCCGGTACCAGTCTGGCCCCGGTCGCGCTCGTTGCCGACCCCGAGGTGGTGCATGGGCGCCGGATGGGCGAACTGCTGCGCCATGAGGGCTACCGCGTCATCGAGTGTGACAGCTACGGAGCGCTGCCCGATCTGTTCGCACAGGAAGACCCTGAGGTCGTGTTCCTGACGGTGGACCCCGAGGCAGACGGCGGCCTGACCGCCATACGGGAGCTGAAGACCCGCCGCAGCACGCACTTCGTGCCCGTGGTGGTGGTGAGCTCGGTGACCGACGACTGGTTCCTGGCCAGGTGCCTCGAGGCGGGATGCGACGATGTGCTGGTGAAGCCGGTGCGCAAGAGCATGCTGCGTGCACGGCTCCGGGCCATGGAAAAGGCGAAGGTGGTCCACGACGAGGTGCGGCGACGGCACCAGGAGCTGCGCCAGCTCTACAGTATCGTGGAGCGCAACCAGGAAATCGCGGCGCACGTGTTCTCCAAGGTGGTCATGGAGGAGAACCAGGCCGTCGAAGATCTGCGGCTCTTCCTGCGCCCGGCGGCGCGCTTCAGCGGGGACCTGTTGCTGACCGGGCGGTCTCCCTCGGGGGCGTTGTACGTGCTGCTGGGAGACTTCACCGGCCATGGCCTGGCTGCGGCCCTGGGCGCGGTGCCGGCGTCGCAGATCTTCCGGGCCATGACGGCCAAGGGATTTGATTGCAGGCAGATCGTGCAGGAACTCAACCGCAGACTTCACGCCCTGTTGCCCACGGGCATGTTCATGGCCGCCTGCCTGTTGCTGCTCGATGCCGGCAAGTCGACCGTGACCATCTGGAACGGCGGAATGCCGGACGTGATATTGCTGGGAGAGGCCGGCGAGGTCATGTGCCGGTTTCCGTCCAACCATCTGCCCCTGGGCGTACAGCCCCACCTGGACCAGGTGCGGCTGTCTCATCCGCCGCTGGTGCCGAAAGGCAAGTTCCTGCTGGTCAGCGACGGTCTGCTGGAGGCGGTCAACCCGGAGGGCAGCCGGTTCGGGGAGGCCTGGTTCTCGGAGTATCTCGAAAGGGATGATCCCTTTGCGGCCATCGTCGGTTCCGTCGAGGCGTTCACCCGCAGCGCCGTGCAGGACGACGACATCAGCCTGGTGGAGGTCCCGTGCGCGCCGGCCCTCCAGGTCCGGCAGCCCATGGAGCACCAGGACAAAGGAGGAGATGGCGGAGCCCGAGATGCGGGATGGAGTTACTCGCTGGAGCTGCGGGCCTCCACGCTCCGCGATGCAGACCCGGTCCCGGTCATCATCGGCTTCGTCTGCGACCAGATGGGGCTGGCGGCCCACCGCCAGCGGCTGTTCATGATCCTGTCGGAGCTGTACTCCAACGCTCTCGAGCACGGTGTCCTCGGCCTCTCGTCCGAGGTCAAACGGGACGCGGAAGGCTATACTGAGTATTACCGGGAGCGGGAGCACCGGTTGCAGGCGGTGGGCGGAGAGGCCTGGGTGCGGCTGGCGGTGACCCTGGTGCCGTCGGCGGCGGGCCCGCAGTTGTTCATCCAGGTCGAGGACAGCGGCAACGGCTTCGACGTGGAACAGGTGAGCGGCGGACTGCTGGGGAACACCGCCGCGCACGGGCGGGGCATCGCCCTGGTTCGGAGCCTGGCGGACGAGCTGTCGTACGAAAACGGGGGCAGCCTGGCCCGCGTCCGGTGCCTGCTGGCCGAGGCACCCGCCCCGGAAGCGGCGCCGGGCGGAAGAGAAACCGGGTAACGACGTGGGAGAACACGCTCGGCCCTCCTGGCAGAACCGGCAACCGGGTGATCGCGGGCGGTTGGAGATCAATGGAGCGATGACGGCGGGACGGGGGCGGCCCGCGGGAGGAGGGTGATGGAATCCAACTGGAGCAAGAGACTGGCGGGGCGGGCCGCCGCACGGGTGGTCGTGGCCTCGCTGCTGTTGTTGTATGCCGTCGTGGTCCACCTGGCGGGTGGGTTCGATTCCGAGTCGGAGGCCCGGCTCACGTCCGGGGTCGCGGCCGTGTATCTCGTGGGGGCGCTGGGACTGGCGGGCTGGGCCGCCCTGGCCACCGCGCCCGGAGGATGGCCGGCCCGCGTGGGGGCCGTCGGGGATGTCGCGGCATTGGGTGCGGCCATCTACGTGGCCGGGCCATGGGCGGGCGCTTTCTATGCCGTACTCTTGTGGTGGCTGGTGGAACATGCACGATGGCAGAGCTGGCCGGCCCTGGGTGCCTTGCTCGGCCTTTCGGTCCTGGGGTTGGGGCTGGCCTGGATGTACTCGCCGTTCTGGTCGGAGCTGGGTCCCCTGGTGGCCGGCCTGGGTCTGCCGATGGCCGCCGTTCCGGCTTATCTCAAGTGGGCGCAGGACCGCATCAAGGCAGGAGGTGTCGCTGCCTCCGGCAAGGGAGAGGTGGGCCGGCGCCTGAGCACCCTGGCCCATGACCTGCGCGCCCCCTTGAACACCATCCTCGGGTACAGCCAGATGCTGAAAGAAGATGCGCTGGTTGATGGTCGGAGCCAGACGGCGGATGACCTGGACCGGATTGGCGCAGCGGGTCAGCGGCTGCTGTACATGATCAACACCGTGGTGGAACTGGCCCGCATGGAAACCGGCCAGGCCAAATTGCACAAGGAGTGGTTTGCCGTCCGTGAACTGGTGGAAGCGGTGGCAGAGAACGTCGCGCCCCTGGCCCGGGCCGGCTTCAGGCCGGACATCCATTGCGACTGCGGCGATCTCGAAATCCACACGGACCGGTTCAAGCTGGGGTTGATTCTGGAGACCGCTGTCCAGGTCTGCCTGGAGGCAGGCAGCGGGGGAACATATGCCCTGGATTGCAAGCACGTTCCCGATGAAAACGGGCGAGTCGTCTTCGAGCTGCGTCCGGGAGGCATTCAGTCCGGCGAGGCGGAGTCGGCGCCTCTGAGCAATCCTTTTGTGTTGCGCCGGTCTTCCGGCCAGCCCATGGAAGACTTGCAGCGGCAGGTGGTGGCCGGGTTGCTGTCCATGCTGGGCGGGACCGGTGAGATGCGCGTGGATGAAGATGGCGCGGTTTGTATCCTGGTGTCCATTCCGCTGGACACCAAATACAGCAAGGTGGCTGTGGCCCCGGGGACCACGCCGCTCGCCGCGCCGGCGCCGCGCCGCGAGCCCCCCGGGCGCCCGGCCCCGGCATCCCGGGCCACCGTGCTGGTGATCGACGACGATCCGGCGGCACGGGAACTGCTGGGGCGTTACCTGATCCGGGAGGGGTACTCGGTGGAGTATGCCGGAAACGGAGAGTCGGGACTCGAGCGGGCGCGGACCAGTCCCCCGGACGTCGTCATCCTGGACCTGCTGATGCCGGGCGTGGACGGCTGGTCGGTGCTGCGGGAGCTGGGCAACGATCCGATGCTGTCCAATGTGCCGGTGATCGTCTCCACTATGCTCGATGAGCAGGAGCTGGGCCAGGCCCTGGGTGCGGCGCGCTACCTGCGCAAGCCGTTGGACAGCGGCATGGTGGTCGAGGCCGTTCGGGAATCCTTGCGT
>JALSIK010000144.1 GCA_026990045.1 Chromatiales bacterium
GGGTTATCCAGCAGCCGGCTCATCACCGGCTCGATGTGGGTCAGGTCCTCGATGGTCTCGAACAGGGGCGAGATCCGAACGTGGCAGAACCAGCCGTGGTCGTCGCGCCCGGCCAGGCCCGCGAGCCAGGCCAGGTACATGACCTCCATGACGTGGCTGGCGGCGTGGGTCATGGAGATGACGTAGTTGCCGAAGGCCTCGGGGCTCACCTCGCGGCGCAGGGCCGCCATGACGTCGAACACCTCCAGGGTCTCGCGGGCCTGCTCGCCCAGGGCGGCGCGGTCCACCGCCGGCCGCGGGCTGCGGATGCGCTCGGCCAGCAGCTCGATGCGGGCGGTCTCGTCGAGGCCGGTGTAATCCACGTTTTCCACCTGGCGCAGGATCTCGGCCACGGTCTCGGTGTGGACGGTGGATTCCTGGCGGATGTCGAGCTGGGCCAGGTAGAAGCCGAAGCTCTCCACCAGGCGGATGAGATCCTTGAGTTCGCCGTCGGCGACGATGCCGTCGCCGTGGCTGTAGAGGGAGTCGCGGATGAGCTTCAGGTCGGCGAGAAAGGCGGACTCGTCGGCATAGGCATGGCGCACCCCGGTTTCGCCGCCGGCCAGGCGCGCTTCCACCGCGGCCAGGTTCTCGCGCAGGCGGTAGCCCATGATGGTGAGCTTGCGCCGGTAGGGCTCCTGGGCGAACTGTTCGGGGTGGGCGAAGGCCTGGGGGACCTCGGCCTCGTCCCGGGCCAGGCTGTCGAGGAACTCCGGGGCCGGCGTGCACAGCAGCAGCGAGTGGGACAGGCTCTGGCGCAGGCGGTCGGTGCGGCGCACGTACTCGCGCAGCACCTCGCGGGTCTGCAGCCGCACCGCGGCGGCGGTGGTGGCCGGCTTGACGAAGGGGTTGCCGTCGCGGTCGCCGCCCATCCAGGAGCCGAAGCGGATGACGCTGGGCACCTCCACGTGGTGGCCGTCGGCACCGTAGGTGCGGGCCACGGCCTTCTCCAGGTTGCGGTAGGTCTCGGGCACGGCCTGGAACAGGCACTCGCGGAAGTAGTAGAGGCCGTTCTTGACCTCGTCCAGCACGTCGGGGCGGCGGACCCGTACCTCGTTGGTCTTGTACAGGATCTGGATCTCGCGCCGCAGCTCGTTTTCCACGTCGGCGCGCTGGATGCGGCCGATGCGCCCGTCCTCCAGCTTCTTGCTGGCGACGAAGATGCGGCGCAGGGCCTCCATGATGGTCCGGCGCTTGGCCTCGGTGGGATGCGCGGTCATCACCGGGATGTAGCGCAGGCGGTTGAGCAGGGCCTGGATCTGGTCCGCGGTGACGCCCTGCCGGTGCAGCTCGTGCAGGGTGGCGTCGAAGGAGCCCCGCCACAGGCGGTCGCTCTTGCGCACCGCGCGGCGCCGTTCCTGGTGCTGGAAGTCCTCCTCGGCGATGTTGACCAGGCTGAAGTAGATGCTGAAGGCACGCACCACGTGGACCAGGGTGCCGGCGTCCAGGTGTTCCACCAGGCGGGCCAGGCGCGCGCGCCTGGCCGGGTCGTCCTGCCGCCGCAGGGCGATGTGCCCCTTGCGCAGGGCCTCCACCGCGGCGAACACCTTCTCGCCCGCGTGCTCGCGCAGGATCTCCCCCAGCAGGTTGCCGAACAGCTTGACCCGCGAGCGGAGCTGCTTGTCCCGGGCACCCGGTTCGGGACCGGCCGGAGCAGGGCGCAGGGGGTGGGGGGAGACGGACATGGGGCGTGTCGTGATGGCGGATGGAGCGGGCATTATACCCGGCGGCGCGCCGCCGCGCGCCCTTGACAGCCGGGCCCGGGGCAGGTGGTAGCCGAGGTCGGACTCGAACCGACACGCCCGAAGGCACGGCATTTTGAGTGCCGCGTGTCTACCAGTTCCACCACTCGGCCGCGGACAGGGGCCCATTATAGCAGGCCGTGCCGGGCCGGCTGCCCGGGCCGGCGGCGGTCTGGTACCCTGTGCGCCCCATGCGCCGCCAGGACTTCCATTACGAGCTGCCGCCGGAGCTCATCGCCCAGTATCCGCCGGCCGAGCGCAGCGCCAGTCGCCTCATGGTGCTGGACCGCGCCGGCGGCCGGGTGTCGCACCGGCGTATCCGCGACCTGCCGGACCTGCTCGCCCCCGGCGACCTGCTGGTGTTCAACGACACCCGGGTCATCCCCGCCCGCCTGCCGGGGCGCAAGGAGACCGGCGGCCGGGTGGAGGTGCTGGTGGAGCGGCTGCGCGGCGGGCGCGAGGTCCTGGCCCAGGTGCGCGCCAGCAAGGGGCCGCGGCCCGGCACCCGGCTGTTGCTGGGGGGCGGTGCCGCGGCCCGGGTCACGGGGCGGGAAGGAGACTTCTTCGTCCTGGCCTTCGAGGGTGACGAGCCGGTGGCGGCCCTGCTGGAGCGCATCGGCCACGTGCCGCTGCCGCCCTACATCGCCCGGCCCGATGCCGAGGTGGATCGCGAGCGCTACCAGACCGTCTATGCCCGCCGGCCCGGAGCGGTGGCCGCCCCCACCGCCGGGCTGCACTTCGACGAGCCGCTGCTGGCGGCCCTGCGCGCGCGGGGGGTGGCCCTGGGCTGGGTGACCCTGCACGTGGGGGCCGGCACCTTCCAGCCGGTGCGGGTGGACGACATCCGCCAGCACCGCATGCACCGGGAATGGATCGAGGTGGGCGAGGCCGTCTGCCGCCAGGTGGCCGAGACCCGCGCCCGCGGCGGGCGGGTGGTGGCGGTGGGGACCACCGCGGTGCGCTGCCTGGAGACGGCCGCCGGGGACGCGGGCGGCCTGCGCCCGTTCACCGGCGAGACCGATATCTTTATATATCCGGGTTACCGGTTCCGGGCGGTGGATGCCCTGGTGACCAACTTCCACCTGCCCGAATCCACCCTGCTCATGCTGGTGTGCGCCTTCGCCGGCACCGAGGCGGTGCTGGCCGCCTACCGGGAGGCGGTGCGCCAGCGCTACCGGTTCTTCAGCTACGGGGATGCGATGCTCGTCATGTAGTGGCGAGTGGCGAGTGGCGAGTGGAGAGTGGAGAGTGGAGAGGTAAAGGGACGGATGCGGTTTGAACTCCTGGGCACCGACGGCCTGGCCCGCAGGGGGCGGCTGGTGTTCGACCGCGGGGTGGTGGAAACACCGGCCTTCATGCCGGTGGGCACCTACGGTGCGGTCAAGGCGGTCACGCCGGAGGAGGTGCGCGAGACCGGGGCCCAGATGGTCCTGGGCAACACCTTTCATCTCATGCTGCGGCCGGGCACCGGGGTCATCGCCGACCATGGCGGGCTGCACGGCTTCATGCACTGGGACGGGCCCATCCTCACCGATTCGGGCGGGTTCCAGGTCTGGAGCCTGGCCCAGCCGCGGCCGGGCGGCAACGGCAACGGCGCCCGCGCCCGCCTCACCGAGGCGGGCGTGACCTTCCGTTCCCCGGTGGACGGGGCCGAGATCTTCCTCGGGCCGGAGGAGTCCATGGCGGTGCAGCGGGCGCTGGGGGCCGACGTGGTCATGATCTTCGACGAGTGCACCCCCTACCCGGCCACCGAGGCCGAGGCCCGGGCCTCCATGGAGCTGTCCCTGCGCTGGGCCGCGCGCAGCCGGGCCGCCCACGGCGACAACCCCGCGGCGCTGTTCGGCATCGTCCAGGGCGGCATGTACCACCACCTGCGCGAGGCCTCGCTGGCGGGGCTGGTGGAGCTGGGCTTCGACGGCTATGCCGTGGGCGGGCTGTCGGTGGGCGAGCCGCGCGAGGAGATGCTGGCGGTGCTGGAGGCCCTGGCACCGGAGATGCCCGCGGACCGCCCCCGCTATCTCATGGGGGTGGGCACGCCGGAGGACCTGGTGGACGCGGTGTGCCGCGGCATGGACATGTTCGAC
>JALSIK010000145.1 GCA_026990045.1 Chromatiales bacterium
TCTGGGCGCGGTGGGCCTGTTCTCGCTGCTGGGCTGGGGCCTGGGCTACTTCGGCCAGCCCCACATCCTGGCCCGGTTCAAGGCCGCCGCCTCCGAGCAGGAGCTGCCGGCGGCGCGGCGCATCGCGGTGACCTGGGTGGCGGTGTCCCTGGCCGGGGCCCTGGCCGCGGGCTGGACCGGCATCGCCTGGGTACAGCCGCCCCTGGAAGGCGCCGCCAGCGAGCGGGTGTTCCTGGTGCTGGTGGAAAACCTCCTGCCCGGGGCCCTGGCCGGCATGGCCCTGGCCGCGGTGCTGGCCGCCATCATGAGCACCGCCGATTCCCAGCTCCTGGTCTGTGCCTCGGCCCTGACCGAGGATTTCTACCGTGCCCTGATGCGGCCGCGGGCCGGCCCCCGCGAGCTGGTATGGATGGGGCGGGCCGCGGTGCTGGCCGTGACCCTGGGGGCGGCGGCCCTGGCCTGGGACCCGGAGCGCCGGGTGCTGGACCTGGTGGCCTATGCCTGGGCCGGGTTCGGCGCCGCCTTCGGCCCGCCGCTGCTGCTGTCGCTGTACTGGCGCCGGATGAACGCCGCCGGTGCCCTGGCCGGGATGCTGGCCGGTGCGGTGACCGTGGTGGCCTGGCGCCAGGGGCAGGGCGGGATCTTCGCCCTCTACGAGATCATTCCCGGGGTGGTGGCCTCGGCGCTGGCGGTGGTCGCCGGCACCTGGCTGGGACCGGCACCGCCGGCCGCCGTCACCGACCGCTTCGACGCCGCGCGGCGCGGGGGCTGACGGTGGCGGGCGATTGACAGGATGTTGAAAAAGGCCGTCCTGGCCTTTTTCAACGCGCCGAACCCGGCGCAGGTCCGGGTTCGGCGACGCCGATATCCACGCGCTTGCGCGCTCGATTTGCGGGCGGGGCATCCCTGCCCTGCCTTATCAGGCTGTTTTTCAACAGCCTGTTAATCACCCAGCGCGGCCAGGCCCTCGGCCGCCACCTCGCGCACCTGGGGATCCGGGTCGTCCCGGCAGTGCTCCAGGGCGGCCCGGGCGCCGGGGCGGCGCAGCAGGCCCAGGTAGTGGCAGGCATCGTTGCGGATGCGCGGTTCCGGGTGGCGGGCCAGGGCGGAGAGGGGTTCGATGAGGCGGTCCAGGCGCGGGTCGCCGGCCAGGTCCTCGAGAATGGCACCCAGGCCCACCCGGACCTGGAGCTCGGTGTCCTCGTCGGCCAGCAGCAGGACCACGGCGTCGAGGGCCGCATCCTGTTCCCGGGCCAGGGGCAGGGCCCGGTCCATGCGTCCTGTTTCCAGCATCTGTGCCAGGTAGCGGGCCATGCCCTCGGGGCGGGTGGCGTCCCGGGCCCAGGCCTTGAGCTCGGCCGGGGGGTGCCGCCCCTCCAGCACCAGGGGGCCCAGCCGCAGCCAGGGCACGCCCTTCACGCCCCGGGCCTGTCCTTCCTCGGGATGGCGGGCCAGGTTGACCACGGTGAGCCGGCCCACCTCGCCCGTCTTGACCAGGTCGGACAGCGCCGCCAGGACGGCGGCGCAGTGGATACAGCCGGGGGCGACCAGGAGCAGGGCGTCGGGGGCGGTGCCGGCGGCAGCGGGCGGCGTGGGCTGGGTCATGGCGGGCATTGTAGCCCAGGGTTCCGCCCGCCGCACGGCGGGGCCGGCTTGATCCGCGGCCGGGGCATTGCCGAGAATCGCGCCATGGAACGGGACTCCCCTGCCGTGCTGCCGGATGCGGAGGTGGTCCGCCGCGCCTTGTACCGCAGGGGCGTCGATCACCTGGTGCTGACGCCGTTGCCGGCCCCGCGGGCGCGGGTATGGTTCGCGGGGTCGTTTGCGGGTTCGGAGGTGATCTGGGATGCCGTTTTCATCGCCCTGGGCGCGGAGCCGCGGGCGGCCGCCCGGCCCTTCATCGAGGTGGGGCCGGGGGATGGCGGGGTGTTCGCCCTTTGCGCCGGACTGGCCCTGGAGCGCATGGATGCCCCGGCGGTGGCCAAGGCGGTGATCATGGTGCGCAACTACCGGCGCCTGCGCCGGGGCCGGCACGAGTTCGGTGCCCACCACGGGCGGGATGCGTGAACCGGTGTCCCGCCCCCTCGTCTCGGTCCTGTTGCCGGTGCGCGACGGCGGCGACCGCCTGCTGGCGGCGGTGGAGAGCCTGTGCCGCCAGGAGTACCGCGAGCTGGACATCCTGGTGGTGGACGATCACAGCACCGACGGCGCACCGCAGCGGGCGGCGGCGCTGGATCCCCGCGTGCGCGTGCTGCCCAATCCCGGCCGTGGCATCGTCGCCGCCCTCAATGCCGGCGCCGCCGCGGCCCGGGGGGCGTTGCTGGCGCGCATGGATGCCGACGACATCGCCCATCCTCAGCGCATCGGCACCCAGGTGGCGCTGCTGGCGGCACGCCCGGATCTGGGCATCGTGGGGGCGCAGGTGGAAGTGGCCGGCGGCGGTGCGGGCTGGCGGCGGTACGTGGACTGGTTGAACGGCCTCACCGAGCCCGGGGACATCGCCCGCGAGATCTTCGTCGAAAGTCCCATTCCTCATCCCACGGCCATGTTCCGCCGCGAAGTGTTCCAGGACCTCGGCGGCTACCGCGAGGTGCCGTGGCCCGAGGATTACGACCTGTGGCTGCGGGCGTGGGCGGCGGGGGTGGCCATGGCCAAGCCCGAGGGCGTGCTGCTCACCTGGCGTGACCATCCCGCGCGCCTGTCGCGCGCCAGCGGGCGCTACGGCCCGCAGGCCTTCCGGCGGGCGCGGGCCCACTTCCTTGCCCGTACCCTGTTGCGGAACCGGGCCGCCGTCGTCTGGGGGGCCGGTCCCACCGGCCGGCGGCTGGCCGATGCGCTGCTGGCGGAAGGGGTGGACATCGCCGGGTTCATCGACGTTCACCCCCGCCGCGTGGGCGGGACCAAGCGGGGGCGGCTGGTTCACGGGCCCGGATTCGCGCTGCGGGCGGCGCCGGCCCTGGTGGTGGTGGCGGTGGGGGCGGCCGGGGCGCGGGAGGAGATCCGCGGCTGGTGCGCGGACCACGGCCTGGCCGAGGGGACGGATTTCATCTTCGCCGCCTGACGGACCCTGGCGCGCCGGGACGGCGGACCCGCCCGTGGCCGGCGGCATTCAGCGCCCCAGGTGCACCACGGTGTTGCGGCCGCGCTTCTTGGCCGCGTACATGGCGGTGTCCACCTGGTGCAGGATCTCCTTGAGCGAGGTGCCGGTGGCGTTGCACCCGCACAGCAGGCCGACGCTCACCGTGAGTTCGACCTTCTCCCCCTCCCAGTGGAAGTCCAGTTCACCGATGCGGCGGCGGATGTCGTCGGCCCGCTGCAGGCCCGTGGCCTCGTCGCAGTTCATCTGGGCCACGAATTCGTCGCCGGCGTAGCGGGCCACCAGGTCCCCCGGACGCATGGCCTCGCGCAGGACCCGCGCCACCTCGATGAGCACGGCGTCGCCGGCGGCATGGCCGTAACGGTCGTTGATGCGCTTGAAGTGATCGATGTCGATGAGCAGCAGGCACATGGGACCCTGGTCGCTGGCCCGCCGGCGCAGGACCCCGTCGAGCTCGTTTTCGAAGCTGCGCCGGTTGAGCAGGGTGGTGAGATAGTCCATCTGGGCCAGCCGCTGGAGTTTCTCGTTGGCCTCCACCAGTTGCCGGGTGGCCTCGTCCACGCGCTGCTGCAGCGAGGCATTGAGCTGGCGCACTTCGCGGTGGGCGTGCTGGAGCCCCCGCACCAGGTGGGACAGGCTGGTGGCCAGCCGTTGTACCTCGGCGGGGGCGTGCGGAGGCGGGGGCGGCAGCGCCGCGCCGGGATCACCGGCGGCCACGGTCTCGGCCGCGGCGGCCAGCTCGTTGAGGGGACGGGTGATCCA
>JALSIK010000146.1 GCA_026990045.1 Chromatiales bacterium
TCGAACATGGTGCTCATGGTCGGTTATGCTAACAGGATGGGGCGCGGTCCCGGGACCCGGCCCGGGACGCCGCCCCGTTACAGGAATCACTTTAATTATACATTGCAATATATTGATTTTTATGGTTATGTCTTCCAATGAACACTCCGGCCCGCGCCCCGTCATGGTGGCGGTGATGGAACTGGGCATCACCCCCCACCTGCTGGCGGCGGCGGCGGCCGCGGGCCTGGAGCCGGTGGTGTGCGCGCGCATGCGCAAGGGCCTGGCGGAGATCCGGCGCCACCGGCCGCGGGTGGTCCTGGCGGAGTTCGTGTTCGACAACGGCTTTCCCAACCGCATCAGCAACTTCGAGACCCTCCTGGCCGGGCTGCAGAAAGAATGCCCCGAGGCCCGGCTGGTGGCGGTGGCCTTCCCCGAGGACCGCCCCCACCTGGAACGGCTCGGCCGGCGCCACCCCATCCACACCGTCCTGTTCCACCCGGTGGACGCCGGCGCCCTGGGCCGGGCCCTGGGCGCCGCCCTGGCGGCCTGAACGCCCGTGCTCGTCACCATCCCAGGGGTCCTGGACGCCGACGCCCTGCGCCGGGTGCGCGAGATCCTCGCCCGGGCGCCGTTCCAGGACGGGCGCCTGTCGGCGGGCATGCACGCGGAGCGGGTCAAGCGCAACGAAGAGGTGAATCCCCAGGCGCGCGAA
The DNA here is from genome assembly GCA_026990045.1 of Chromatiales bacterium. Lineage (GTDB taxonomy): Bacteria > Pseudomonadota > Gammaproteobacteria > CAMYNG01 > CAMYNG01 > JALUTW01. The sequence continues at coordinate 695 of JALSIK010000146.1, forward strand.
CTGGAAGAACTCAACCGGCTGGTCATGGGGCCCCTGGTGGCCCGTCCCGAGTACCAGCACGGGGCCCTGCCCCAGCGGGTGGCGGTGCCCTTCTATGCCCGCTACCGGCCCGGCATGGCCTACGGCGACCACATCGACGATCCCATCATGGGTCCGCCCGGCGGCCGCTACCGCTCCGACGTGTCCATCACCGTGTTTCTCAGCGAGCCCGAAGAGTACGACGGCGGCGAGCTGGTGATCCGCACCACCTTCGGTGAGCAACGCATCAAGCTGCCGGCCGGGGACGCGGTGCTCTATCCCTCCTCCAGCCTGCACCGGGTGGCCGAGGTGACCCGGGGCGAGCGCCTGGTGGCGGTGACCTGGGCCCAGAGCATGGTGCCCGACCCGGCCCGGCGCGAGCTGCTCTACGAGCTCAACCTGGCCCGCGAGCACCTGCTGCGCGAGGCCCCGGAGGCCGAGGCCACCGCCCGGGTGGACCACGCCTACGTCAACCTCATGCGCATGTGGGCGAGGGTCTGACGGATACGAAAAAGCCCGCCGCGGCGGCGCCGGGGCGGGCTTTCCGGGTAGGACCGGGCCGGCCGGTTACGGGTGCGAGCCCTTCTCCTGGTGGGCCAGCTCCACCACCTTCATGGCCAGGTCACGGTACTTCTGGCGGAAGCCGTCCAGATCGTGGCCGGACGGCGGCACGTAGTATTCCTGCGGGTCAACACCATGCTCGTGCTCGTATTCCATGAACTTCTTCTGCATCTCGAGCATTTCCTTGATGAGTTTCTGCTTCTCGCTCATGCCGGGTACCTCAAAATTGGGGGTGCCGAATTCTCCAGTGGCGCGACCATAGCCCATGGCCGCGCGGCCATCCATATCCCCAATGGGGGATGGGTCAATAGCCGCCCTTGCGCCGGGTCTCGGGCAGGCCCGCGATCTTGGCCCCCTGCTTGGAGGGCATGAGGGGAAAGAGCTCGAAGGTGTCCTTGGACTGCAGGCGCTTGCCCCATTTCTCGCTCATGGCCTTGAGGATGGTGCGCTCGTTGGGCTGGTTGCCGTTGTTCTCGAAGTATTCCTCGCGCAGGTAGTGGATGATGTCCCAGTGCTTGTCGGTGAGCTCGATCCCCTCGGCCGCGGCGATGACCTTGGCCAGGTCCTCGCTCCACTGGGTGGGGTCGCTCAGGTAACCGTTGGCATCCGTCTCGTAGGTGACACCGTTGAGTTCGTAAGGCATTGAGTCCTCCGTATTATTGCTTTTGACACAATTACATACAGATGTTTCTTAAAGTCGTTTCTTGAACAGGAACCCCTCAGTCGTCGCCCTCGGATTTCACCGCCGCGATGCCCTTGTGGGGCAGGAACAGGCCGCAGCCCAGCTTGCGGCCCTCGCCCAGGCCCTCCTGCTGCAGCCGCACCGACTCCTCCGGGCTCAGGTCCGCCACCATGAGGGAACGGGTGTGGAGGAACCCGTCGGGCAGCCGGAAGCGGTGGGGCCGCCCTGCCATGAGCTTGCGCACGCCCACGCCCAGCTCGCCCAGACCCGCCGCCACCCGTTGCAGGAACGCGGTTTCCTCCTCGCCCGGCTCCGCCACCACGTAGCGGGCGAACACCACGGCGCTGGCCACGAAGGGCTTGACCGCCCCCTCCCCCACTTCCAGCGCGTGGCCGGCCACGTCCAGGCGCCGCCCCGTCAGGGCGCGGGCGTCGTCCACCCGCTCCCGCGGCAGGCGCAGGCTCATGCGGGTGCGCCGCGAGACGTGCAGGAGCCCGGTGTCCGGGTCCTCGGGCCGGAACCAGCCGTTGCCCGACTCGGCCACGTGAATGAGATGAATGCCGGCCCGGGGCTCGTCGGCCAGCCACGGCAGGGCCTCCAGCACCGCGGTGGACAGGGCATGGGCGTGATCCACCGGCAGGGTGCGGGCCCGGATACGGAAGGACAGGTCCAGCACGTCGTCGGGGACGCTGTACTCCCGGGGTTTCTTCTCTTCCTCCCAGAACAGGGCCACGGCTCACCTCCTGCCGGCGGTGGCAAAGGCCACTTCCAGCTTTTCTTCCCAGTCCTCGGGCGTGTCGGCGAACGGCGGGCGCACGTCCATGCGGAAGAACATCTCGCCCTGGCGGGCACGCTCGCGCACCACCTCCACCAGCTCCTCGAAGGTCTCCAGCTCGTGGTGCTGGAGCAGGATCTCGCTCAGCCACAGCACGGCGTCAGCCCTCCGTTCCCGTGGGCACGGTGCCGTCGATGCGGTCGTAGTAGCGGGCCCGGTACAGCAGCCGACCGCCGCCGGGCCCGTCCTCGAAACCGTCGCGCCGGTGCAGCACGTTGTTGGCCACCACGCCCTCGCCCGCCTGCAGGCGGTAGGCGAGCGCATCGCGCGCCTCCTCCACCACCAGCTCCCGCAGCCGCGCCGCCGCCTGCCGCACCAGGGGATCGTCTTTCCAGATCACGTTGCGGGTGCGGGCGCTGTAGCGCATGTGCAACCAGCCGGTGTGCGGATCGACGGAAAACACGGGCCCGGCCTGGGCCCCGCGCAGCGGCTCGCCTTCCGCCGTGTTGGGCGGGATCACCAGGGCGTCGGGCTGCATGAGGGCCGCCACCAGGTCCGGGGACTCGTCGCGCAGGCGGATGTAGACCAGCTCGTGGTCCAGCAGGCCACTGGCGCCCCCCGCCGCCGCCGGGCGCACGCAGTGCAGGACCATGGCCCGGATCCGCTGTTCGGGGCGGTTGTAGTAGCCGTCCGTGTGCCAGTTGAGCGGCTTGTCCGTGTACGGGATGTAGTGCCGGTGGCGGCCGGCCTGGTTCACCTGCAGGGCGGTGATCCGGTCCCCGTCGGCGCACAGGTTGCCGTCCAGCCGCTCCAGGCCCAGCGCCCGGCCCAGGGCCCGGACGCCGGCCTTGTCCAGCGGGGTGCGGCTGCGGTAGATGGCCATGTTGCAGCGGCGGCATTTCTCCCGCAGGGCGGCCACCTCCGCCGGCGTGGGCCGGGCGGCATCCGCCAGCTCCACCACCAGCTCGTCCGGGCGCCGGGCCCGGGCCGCCAGCTTGCGCTCCCGCCACCGGCCATAGGCCCGGCCATCGGACAGGTCGAAGGGGCCGGGATACCCCGACGCCGGGTGCGGTTGTTCTATATAAATAGCGTTCATGGGCCCTGCGGCGGCGGGCACGTGGGCGCCC
>JALSIK010000147.1 GCA_026990045.1 Chromatiales bacterium
GCACCGCACCCCGCAGGTCCACCTTCATGATCCGGTCGTAGCGCGTCTCCACACCCTCCTTGCTCATCTCCCTTCCTCCTCGTCCACCTGGCACAGACCCTTGGTGAAATGAATCTCGTCGGCGGCCAGGCGAAAATCACCCGCGTCCTCCGGCGGCTGCTCGTCCACTCCGCTGCCCCCCTCAAGCGCACCCTGTTCCGGACTCGCCGCGCCCGGCTGCATCAGGGGCATGGGCGGGGTGTTGCGGTTGTTGGAGACCATGAGATCGAACTGGCGTACCGCCGGCTTGCCCTCGATGAACACGTTGGGCGAGAACGTGATGAACTCCGCCTTGCCCTTGATGGTACCCGAGCGCACCCCGCCGCAGTTGCCGCCCTCGTCGCCGGTGCTGCCGGCGAACACGCTGTCCTTGTGGCATATGGGGTTGCCGTTGACGAATACCGAGCCGGCCGTCCCCGATGCCGCCGATGACCTGGCGGTGTTGGTGAACACCGCCGTGCGGCACTTGCCCCCGGCCTTGCACGGGTCCGGGCTGGTGACGCTGCCGCCGGAGCCCGCATGCACCGCGGTGCGGCCGTTGATGAGCACGTTGCCGCCGCCTCCACCGGTGCCAGTACCGCCCGCACCCGACGCCTCGTCCACGGCGGCCCTCTCTTCCCCCGCCGCGCTGTCCTCGGCCAGACGTTCGCGCGCCGGCTGAAGCCAGGCCGCCAGGGTCTTCACCGTCCCCCCGAACTCCCCCAGCGCCCGGGCCAGCCCGCGCCGTACCTCGCCGTCACTCTCGTAGCGCAGGATCTCCCCCTGCCGCCGCTCGTACATGGCCAGGGCGCCCCGGGCCTCGTCCTGGCCCACGTTGCTAGCATCGTCGTACAGCCCGAAGGTGTCCGCCTCGAAAAACCGCCGCTTGGCAATCCCCGCCCGGTCGCCGCGCCCCGGCGGGTTGCTGTTGTACCGGATCTCGTACCAGGCCTCGGCCCGGTCGCCCCGGCGCACGGCCGCCCTAAGGCGTGGCGAGGCACCCGCATTGACGAGGCCGTTGTAGGCCAGCGACACCAGCGCGATACGCTCCCGGGACGGCGGAATGCCGGGCAGCCAGGTGTTTACCCTGTTTTCGTATTCCTCGATGATGTAATCGAATGCCTGCCGGATGCGGGGATCAGCCGGGCCGTGGAAGGCGAACCGGGACGGGCGCGCGCCCAGGAGCGCGAGCAGGGGGTCGTCCGCGCGCCGGCGCATGGTTTCATCAAGAGCGGACCTCAAAGCGTCCGTGCTCTTCCAGCAGGTCAGCACCGCCTCGGTAATGCTGTTCACATAGTACCGCTCGCGGGCCTGGGCTGCGGGATCTCCAATGAGCGCAGCAGAGCGGGGGTTGAGCCCGAAGACATTCAGCACTCCATCACGTACAAAGGGATCACGCAAATTGAACCCGATGCCCATGGTCGGGATGCCACGCGAGTCGAGGTATGGCCGGGGGATGGTCGCCTCCACCCTCTCGATGTGGGAAAAGCGCTGCTCGCGGTAGGCCTCGGGGGACAAAGTGTTGTAGCGGATCATGACGGTTTCCTCCATGAATCATTCGGGCTCGACGTACCGGTAGCGACAGACTCGGACGATCCCGTTGCCCAGCGGCTTGCCCACATAGATCTCGTATCTTTCACGTTCCAGCCCCGGATGAAACCTGCGCGGCTCGGCGTATTCAGGCCGGTCGGGATCGATTCCGAATACTTTATGAAAACTATCGAAGTACACCTTGCCCTTGTATAAAAAGACGTCCCGGGAGATGACCGCCTCGAACACCCTGACCTTCGTCAAATCATCGCTAGCGATGTAGTACTCTCGATTGGGCGGATGCCGTCGCCACCGGTCGTCGCCGGGATCGCAATGGGGATCGCCCCACTCGACGCGCAGGACCTTCTCCGGGACGCCGTCGGGGCCGCGGATGGCGGAATCCCGCGCTGGCACGACATCCAGCTCCGCCAGCTTGAGCCGGACATAGCCTATCTGGATGCCCTTCAAAATACTTTTGCGGATAGCTGCCTCGTCGAAGGGGTTGAGCCGGTTGAAACGCTCGTGTCTGGCCCGTGCCGTCTTCACCAGCAGGTCGATGTGTTCGACTGGGTCCAGTTCTTTCCACTTGGGCTTGCTGAAGTCCTTGAACCCGGGATAGATGGGCCGCGCGCAGACGAAGGGGGCCTTGACTTCGGGAAAGGCATTGAGGTTGGCCTCGTAGGCCTTGCACAGCTCCAGGTTCTCCTTGTCGATGGGAAACTTGTCCACGTGGATCCCGGTGGGAATGTACTTGGCCAGCTCATAACGTTTCTGCGCGGGCGCCTCCTGTCCCCAGGCCGGCGCCCCGGCCAGTGCGGCCAGGAACAGACAGGCCGAAACACCCAGCAACCGTTGCCGTATCCGCCGCCGCACCCCGCTCCAGTTGCCGCCGGAGCCCGCGTGCACCGCGGTGCGGCCGTTGATGAGCACGTTGCCGCCGCCTCCACCGGTGCCGGTACCGCCCGCACCACCCTGCCGCCCGGACACGGATTCGTTCCGGGCGAGCCCTTCACCCCCGTTGTCCCGGCCGGACATGTTCCGCTCCATGCTGTTCTCTCCGCTTTCCGGGGCAGCGGATCCGGCTTCTTCCCCGCCGCCATTTTCTCCCTTATCCGTGTCCCGCTGGGGACGCTCTCCTGTGATTTCACTCACATCGTAGCCAGCCGACTTCCGCAGGTACTCCGAGACGCGGGTACCGAACCCTTCGGCAGGATCGTTCCGGCCGCCACTGTCCAGGAATTGTCGCAGCTTTCCCGGTTCCCACCAGATGGGCACCGGCCAGCAGGCCCAATGGGGTGATATTCACCTGTCCCACCGTGCTGCCGGCATACCGGTCCAGGCCGGCGCGTCGGACATAGCCCCAGACCCGCTTGTGGTAGGCCCTGACGGCGTTCTCCTGTGCCCGGGGGCTGGCGAGAAAATCCTTGCACGAATTCACGCCGTCCCGGCCCGTCCACCGGCCCCTCCAGTCGTTACGGGCCGTACCGTCTGCCTGGTAATAGCCGGCATCGATGAGCGCTGCTTCGCCCATCTGGTACTTGCCCACGTAACCCGCCCGATTGACGGCACCATAGTCAGCGCCGGATTCACGCGCCCCCAGCGCTTCGAGGAACCCCTTGCGTTGCGCTCCTACCATGTCGGTCTCCTCACCGTGCGGCACCGACCCGGTTGGTTATTCCGAACGGAGCACGAGCACCGGTGTCCGCCCGCCGACTCAAAGGCGCTGTCCCATGAGCGATTCCAGCACCGATCTTTCGTCGGGCTCGGGCCGCCCCAGCCAGCGCACTTCCGGCATGGCAGGCCCCTCCTCGTCAGGGTCCTGCACCAAAGCCGCCACCACGCGGTACGGCGGGACCGGCCCGAACAGCATGATCACCCTGTTCCATCTGCACGCATGAGGCTTGCAGGAATGCACCACTATATAGCCCTGCTCCCCGACTCCGACCCACCCGGCGGGTGGCGAGGGACCCTCCAGCGCGCGGAACCACTTGGGGGCACCTTCCGGGAGAATTTTCTCAAAGGCGAGGCGGAACTCCTGCACCTCCAGCAATTCAAACGCGCGCCCGGCATACCGGGCGTAGACCGGGGGCAACGGGTCCATGCGGACGCCGTCCGAGGCACAGCCGGCGGCAGGCATGGCCCCTGCCAGTACCACCAGCATGGCCGCCAGATGCTGCCCCATGCACTTCCTCCTGTTCATGTTCCGGCTTTTCCCGCCAGCCGGGCCCGTCATGCCGCCTGCCCCGAGACGTACCCGGGACCCGTCAGCGGCCACCACGTGCATTCTTCATGCCGCATGCTCCCG
>JALSIK010000148.1 GCA_026990045.1 Chromatiales bacterium
CGCCCTCGAAGTTCTCCTCGGCGCCCATGTTGAGCTGGAGGGGCACCGGGTTGGCGCCCAGGCGCTCGCGGATCTGGTCCACCACCCGCAGGAAGTCGGCCCCGGCCCGGTCCATCTTGTTGACGAAGGCGATGCGGGGCACGCCGTACTTGTTGGCCTGGCGCCACACCGTCTCGGACTGGGGCTCGACCCCGCCCACCGCGCAGAACACGGCCACCGCGCCGTCGAGCACGCGCAGCGAGCGCTCCACCTCGATGGTGAAGTCCACGTGGCCCGGGGTGTCGATGATGTTGATGCGGTGCTCGGGGTACTGCTGGTCCATGCCGCGCCAGAAGCAGGTGGTGGCGGCGGAGGTGATGGTGATGCCCCGCTCCTGCTCCTGCTCCATCCAGTCCATGGTGGCAGCCCCGTCGTGCACCTCGCCGATCTTGTGCGAGATGCCGGTGTAGAACAGCACGCGCTCGGTGGTCGTGGTCTTGCCCGCGTCGATGTGGGCCATGATCCCGATGTTCCGGTAGCGCTCGATGGGTGTCTTGCGTGCCACGGCTGCAGCCTCGTCAGTGTTCCTGGGGTTGCCTTACCACCGGTAGTGGGCGAAGGCCTTGTTGGCCTCGGCCATGCGGTGGGTGTCTTCGCGCTTCTTCACGGCCGCGCCGCGGTTCTCCGCCGCGTCCATGATCTCGTGGGCCAGGCGCAGGCGCATGCCCTTCTCGGAGCGGGCGCGGGCGGCGTCCACCAGCCAGCGCATGGCCAGGGTGTTGCGGCGCTCGGGGCGGACCTCCACCGGCACCTGGTAGGTGGCGCCGCCCACCCGGCGGGACTTGACCTCCACCACCGGGCGCACGTTGTCCAGGGCCTGTTCCAGCACGCTCACGGCATCGCCCTTGCCCTTCTCGGTCACCACGTCCAGGGCGCCGTAGACGATCTTCTCGGCCACGGACTTCTTGCCGTTCATCATCACCATGTTGATGAACTTGGCCAGCATCTGCGACCCGTACTTGGGGTCGGGCATCACCGGGCGCTTCGCTGCAACACGTCGTCTCGCCATCTCCGCTACACCATATATTTATGTATCGATGGAGGGCTTATTTCCACACGATTATTAAGACTTAGGCCGCTTGGCGCCGTACTTGGAGCGCCCCTGGCGGCGGTCGTTGACGCCGGCGGTGTCCAGGGTCCCGCGCACCACGTGGTAGCGCACGCCGGGCAGGTCCTTCACGCGCCCGCCCCGGATGAGCACGACGGAGTGTTCCTGCAGGTTGTGGCCCTCTCCGCCGATGTAAGTGGTTACTTCGTACCCGTTGGTGAGGCGCACGCGGGCCACCTTGCGCAGGGCCGAGTTGGGCTTCTTGGGCGTCGTGGTGTAGACGCGCGTGCACACGCCCCGCTTCTGTGGGCAGGCCTCCAGGGCCGGCACGTTGCTCTTCTCTTTCTTCCGCTTGCGCGGCTTGCGCACCAACTGGTTGATCGTCGCCATAGCCTGTTTTCCAATCCGAAAATAAACGACAGGCCGGCTTCCACCGACCTGTCGCAAGGCGCGAAATTGTAGGAACCCGGACCCTCCGTGTCAACACTCGGAGGGCCCCAGGGCCCTGTTGCGCGGGAAAAAATCCGGTTCCACGCCCCTGCCGGGCCCCGGGGGCCGGCCGGCGGGCCGGCCCCGGCCGGATCAGCCCTCGTCCACCGGGCTGGCCGCGTCCTCCCCGGTGCCGGCGGCGATGGCCCGGGCCTCGGCCGCCAGGGCCGCCTCCGGCGAGAGCTCCTCCTGGCGGCGGCGCCGGCGGTCGGCGTGGTAGGCCAGGCCGGTGCCGGCCGGGATCAGGCGGCCCACGATGACGTTCTCCTTGAGCCCCCGCAGGTCGTCCACCTTGCCGGTGACCGCGGCCTCGGTGAGCACCCGGGTGGTCTCCTGGAAGGAGGCCGCCGAAACGAACGACTCGGTGGCCAGGGAGGCCTTGGTGATGCCCAGCAGCAGCGGGGCCCACCGGGCCGGCTCCTTGCCCTCGGCCTCCAGCCGCTCGTTGGTCTCCAGCACCCGGGCGCGGTCGATCTGCTCCCCGCGCAGGAAGCGGGAGTCGCCGGGGTCGGTGATCTCCACCTTGCGCAGCATCTGGCGCACGATGACCTCGATGTGCTTGTCGTTGATGCGCACGCCCTGGAGCCGGTAGACGTCCTGCACCTCGTTGACGATGTAGCGGGCCAGGGCCTCGACCCCCAGCAGGCGCAGGATGTCGTGCGGGTCCAGCTCGCCCTCGGCGATGACCTCGCCCTTCTCCACGTGCTCGCCCTCGAAGGCGGTGATGTGGCGCCACTTGGGAATGAGCTCCTCGTGGGGCTCGCCGTCCGCCGGGGTGATGACGAGGCGCTGCTTGCCCTTGGTCTCCTTGCCGAAGCTCACGGTGCCCGAGATCTCGGCCAGGATGGCGGCCTCCTTGGGCTTGCGGGCCTCGAACAGGTCGGCCACCCGGGGCAGACCGCCGGTGATGTCGCGGGTCTTGGACGACTCCTGCGGGATGCGGGCGATGACGTCGCCCACCCCCACCTCGGCGCCGTCGGGATGCACGATGATGGCGCCGGCGGGCAGGATGTAGTGGGCCGGCATCTCGGTCCCGGCGATGCACAGGTCCTTGCCCTTGCTGTCCACCAGCTTGACCATGGGCCGCATGTCCTTGGCCGCGCCGCTGCGCTGCTTGGGATCGATGACCACCAGCGAGGTCAGGCCGGTGACCTCGTCCACCTGGGAGGTGACGGTGAGTCCGTCCACCACGTCCACGAACTTGACCCGGCCCGCCACCTCGGTCACCACCGGGTGGGTGTGCGGGTCCCAGGTGGCCAGGGTCTGGCCGGCCTCCACGTGGTCGTTGTCCTTGACCGTGAGGACCGCACCGTAGGGGACCTTGTAGCGCTCGCGCTCGCGGTGGTTCTCGTCCAGCACCGTGACCTCGCCCGAGCGGGACACCGCCACGTAGTGCTCGTCGCGGTGCTGCACCACCTTGATGTTGTGTAGGCGCACGGTGCCGGTGGTCTTGATGGTGATGTTGTTGACCGCCGCCGCGCGGCTCGCCGCGCCGCCGATGTGGAAGGTGCGCATGGTGAGCTGGGTACCCGGCTCGCCGATGGACTGGGCGGCGATGACGCCCACCGCCTCGCCCACGTTGACCCTGTGCCCGCGGGCCAGGTCGCGGCCGTAGCAGGCAGCGCAGACCCCGTAGCGGGTGGCGCAGGTGATGGGCGAGCGCACCTTGAGGTGGTCCACGCCCAGGTCCTCCAGCTTCTCCACCCACTTCTCGTCCAGCAGGGTGCCACGCGGAATGACCACCTGCTTGCCGGCAGGATCCTTCACGTCCTCGGCGGTGACCCGCCCCAGCACGCGCTCGCGCAGCGGCTCCACCACGTCGCCGCCCTCGATGAGGCTGGACATGGTCAGGCCGTCCTCGGTGCCGCAGTCCTCCTCGGTCACCACCAGGTCCTGGGACACGTCCACCAGGCGCCGTGTCAGGTAACCCGAGTTGGCGGTCTTGAGGGCGGTGTCGGCGAGGCCCTTGCGGGCGCCGTGTGTGGAGATGAAGTACTGCAGTACCGACAGCCCCTCGCGGAAGTTGGCGGTGATGGGCGTCTCGATGATGGACCCGTCGGGCTTGGCCATGAGCCCGCGCATGCCGGCGAGCTGCCGGATCTGGGCCGCGGAGCCACGGGCACCGGAGTCGGCCATCATGAAGATGGAGTTGAACGACGGCACCTTGACCGTGTTGCCCTCGCGGTCCACCACCTCCTCGGTGCCCAGCTTGTC
>JALSIK010000149.1 GCA_026990045.1 Chromatiales bacterium
GGCTCTTGCCGGGACGGCGCCGCTCCAGGTCGCGCTGCAGGTCTTCCTCCGACAGCTCCAGTCCCGGCGGACAGCCGTCCACCACGCAGCCGATGGCCGGCCCGTGGCTCTCGCCGAAGGAAGTGACGGTGAACAGCTTGCCGATGGTGTTGCCGGACATGGATCCCCCGCGTGCCGGCCCATTATACGCCAAAGGCGCCGGCGCGACTCAGTCGTCGCCCGATTCGTCGAGGCCCTCGCGGTGGGTGGCGTTGATCTGCAGCAGCAGGTACTTGAACGGCAGGTGCAGGGTGCCCTGGGCGCGGACGATGGACATGAACGGCAGGTCCTCGTCGGAAAAAGTGTGGCGCCCGGCGCGCAGGTCCTCCAGCAGCGCGCGCACGCCCTCCTCCAGGGGCGCGACGAACTCCAGCGCCGGGCCCAGGTCCTCGTAGTCGTACTCGGCGGCGGAGCGCAGCTCCTCGATCTCGAACAGGGCCTGCTCCACCATCTGCACGAACTGCTCGCGCGACCTGGCGCGCTTGATCACGGGACCGGCCATCACGAATTCCCCCTGCTGGCTGCCGCCTCGGCGAAGTGCGCACGGTAGCGCACCACGTCCTCCGCGTGCAACAGGAACACGCCCTCGCCGCCGCGGCGGAACTCCAGCCAGGTGAAGGGCACCCGCGGCAGGCACGCCTCCAGCGCCGCCGCCGAGTCCCCCACCTCCACCACCAGGATCCCCCCCGGGGCCAGGAAATCCGGCGCCGCCGCCAGCAGGGGCAGCACCAGGTCCAGCCCGTCGTCGCCCGCGGCCAGCCCCAGCGCCGGCTCGCGCCGGTACTCCTCGGGCAGGGCCGCCATGCCGGCGGCATCCACGTAGGGCGGGTTGCTGACGATGATGTCGTAGCGCGCGGGCGGGATGTCCGCGAACAGGTCCGAGCGCAGGAGCCGCACCCGGTCCGCCACCCCGTGGGCGGCCGCGTTGCGCGCCGCCACGGCCAACGCGCCGGGATCGATGTCAGTGGCATCCACCCGCGCCCGCGGCAGCTCCAGGGCGCAGGCCACGGCGATGCAACCGGAGCCGGTGCACAGGTCCAGCACCCGTTCCACCCGCTCCGGCTCCACCCACGGCGTGAAGCGATCCAGGATCAGCTCGGCCAGGGGCGAGCGCGGCACCAGCACCCGCTCGTCCACGTGGAACCGGCGCCCGGCGAACCAGGCCTCGCCCAGCAGGTAGGCCGCGGGCCGCCGCTCGGTGACGCGGCGGGCCACCAGCGCCCGCGCCCGGGCCGCGGCGGCCGGGTCCAGTACCCGGCCGTGGTCCGCGGGCCCGAAGTCCGGCGCCAGGCCCGCCGCGCGGGACACCAGCCACGCCGCCTCGTCCACGGCGTTGTCGGTGCCGTGGCCGAAGTGGACCCCGGCCGCCTCCAGCTCGGCCGCGGCCCAGCGGACCCAGTCCGCCAGCACGGTGCCGGGACCCGGCGGGGCTATATAAAAGGTATGTTCAGCCGGGGCGGCGGGCATGCTTGGGGCGAAAGGCCTTGACGAAGGATTCATCCGTTTCCAGGTACGGCCCCTCGATGAGGTCGATGCAGTAGGGCACCGCGGGGAACACCGCCTCCAGGCAGTCGGCGATGGCCGACGGCTTGCCCGGCAGGTTGATGATGAGGCTGCGCCCGCGCACGCCCGCCATCTGCCGCGACAGGATGGCGGTGGGCACGAACTTGAGCGACACCGCCCGCATCTGCTCGCCGAAGCCGTCGAGGATCTTGTCGCACACCGCCTCGGTGGCCTCCGGCGTGATGTCGCGCGGCGCCGGGCCGGTGCCGCCGGTGGTGAGCACCAGGCAGCAGCCCGCCTCGTCGCACAGCTCGCGCAGGGTGGCCTCCACCAGCGGCCGCTCGTCCGGGATCACCCGCACCTCCGCCTCCCACGGCGTGACCAGGGCCTTGCCCATCCACTCGCGCATGGCGGGGCCGCCCAGGTCCTCGTACTCCCCGCGGCTGGCGCGGTCCGAGACGGTGACGAAACCGATGCGCACGGGTTCTGCGTCGCTGCTCATGATGACCTCGCGGATCCGGAAAAGGCAGGCATTCTATATAACCGCCGTGCATCCCGCCACACCGGCACGCCATGGGGTCTTTCGGGTGGGAACCGCCCCGCGGGCGGCGGAAGGCAAACTGCAACGGCCCGGAGGGCGGACTCTGTCCTCCGTCCTCCGTCCTCCCTCCTCTGTCCTCTGTCCTCCGTCCTCCGTCCTCTGAATTCAGGCCGCGAAATCCCGCAACCGCACCGGCAGGCGCCGGGCGCCCCACCGTCCCGGCGGACCCTGGAACACCCCGGCGCACTCGGTGCCGCAGAACTCGCACTTGCCGTCGCCGGTGAGGTGCCAGGCGGTGATCACGTACCAGTCGCGGCCGATGATCTTCTTGCCGCATCCATGGCAGTAAGTGCTGCCCCCCTCCTCGTCGTGCACGTTGCCGGTGTAGGCGTAGCGCACCCCGTTGTCCATGGCGATGCGCCGCGCCCGGGTCAGCGTCTCCGCCGGGGTGGGCGGCACGTCCATCATCTTCCAGTCGGGATGGAAGGCGGTGAAGTGGATGGGCACGTCGGGCCCGAGGGCCTCCACCACCCAGCGGGTCATGTCGTCGAGCTCCTGATCGGAGTCGTTGTGGCCCGGGATCAACAGGGTGGTGATCTCCAGCCAGGTGTCGGTCTCGTGCTTGACGTACTCCAGCGTCTCCAGCACCGGCTTGAGATGACCGCCGGTGAGCTTGTGGTAAAACTCCTCGGTGAAGGCCTTGAGGTCGATGTTGGCGGCATCCATGTGGCGGTAGAACTCGGCCCGCGGCTCGGCCGTGACGTAGCCCGCGGTCACCGCCACCGACTTGATGCCCTTCTCGTGGCAGGCCCGGGCCACGTCGATGGCGTACTCGTGGAAGATCACGGGATCGTTGTAGGTGTAGGCCACGCTCTTGCAGTCCAGCGCCTCGGCCGCGCGGGCGATGGCCCCGGGCGAGGCCTCGTCGGCCAGGGTGTCGATCTCGCGCGACTTGGAGATGTCCCAGTTCTGGCAGTACTTGCACGCCAGGTTGCAGCCGGCGGTGCCGAAGGACAGCACCGGCGTGCCCGGCAGGAAGTGGTTGAGCGGCTTCTTCTCGATGGGATCCACGCAGTAGCCGCTGGAGCGACCGTAGGTGGTGAGCACCATGGTGTCACCCAGGCGCCCGCGCACGAAGCACAGGCCGCGCTGGCCGTCGTGCAGCTTGCAGAAGCGGGGGCACAGGTCGCACTGGATGCGCCCGTCCTCCAGCTCGTGCCAGTAGTCGACGTCGATGGTGTACTCGTCGCGCTGGATGGGAACTTTCATGGTCGTGGCCGTGATGCCGGGGCAGGGCCCCGATGAGGTCAGGATGGGCCGGCAGCGGGCCGTCTTCCACCCTGGATGGGGCCGGGGTTGACCTGGATCAAGGGCCGTCCGCGCCCCGGCCGCGGCGCTTGAACCCCCCGCGGGAACCCCCTATAAACAGGGCATGGGCACGTATTCCACATCCGGCGACGAGGCCCGCGTGCGCCCGCCCGCGGTGGCGGGGCTGTTCTACCCCGCCGATCCGGACGAGCTGGCGGACGTGGTCCGGACCTACCTGGCCGAGGCCGAGGCGCCCGCCGGGCCGCCGCCCAAGGCCATCATCGCCCCCCACGCCGGTTACGTGTATTCCGGCCCCGTGGCCGCCAGCGCCTACGCCCGCCTGGCGCCGCTGCACGGACAGGTGCGGCGGGTG
>JALSIK010000150.1 GCA_026990045.1 Chromatiales bacterium
GACGGCGGCCTGTTCGCCACCGTGTGCGAGATGGCCTTCGCCGGCCATGTGGGGGTGCGGGTGGCGCTGGACGACCTGGGCGAGGACCCGGTGGCGGCGCTGTTCAGCGAGGAGCTGGGGGCCGTGGTCCAGGTCCGTCACTGCGACACCGAGGACGTCATCGCCCGCTGCCGCGAGGCGGGGCTGGGCCATCACAGCCACGTCATCGGCACCCTGGCCGGGGACGACCGCATCGTGTTCACCTTCGACCACGCGCCGCTGCTGGACGAGGCCCGCACCGACCTGCAGCGGGCCTGGTGGGAGACCACCTGGCGCATGCAGGCCCTGCGCGACAACCCCGAGTGCGCGCGGCAGGAGTACGACAGCCTGCTGGATGCGGACGACCCCGGCCTCCACGCTCACCTGACCTTCGACCCGGACGAGGACGTGGCCGCGCCCCTGGCGCGCGCGGGGGCACGGCCGCGCATCGCGGTGCTGCGCGAGCAGGGCGTCAACGGCCAGGTGGAGATGGCGGCGGCCTTCGAGCGCGCCGGCTTCACCCCGGTGGACGTGCACATGAGCGACCTCCTGGCCGGGCGGGTGTCGCTGGGGGCCTTCCACGGCCTGGTCGCCTGCGGCGGCTTTTCCTACGGCGACGTGCTGGGCGCCGGCGGCGGCTGGGCCAAGTCCATCCTCTACAACCCCCGCGCGCGCGAGGAGTTCGAGGCCTTCTTCCACCGCGGCGACACCTTCGCCCTGGGCGTGTGCAACGGCTGCCAGATGATGGCCGCCCTGCGCGAGCTCATTCCCGGCACCGACCACTGGCCGCTGTTCGTGCGCAACCGCTCCGAGCAGTTCGAGGCCCGGCTGGTGATGGTGGAGGTGCTGGACTCGCCCTCGCCGCTGTTCGACGGCATGGCCGGCTCGCGCCTGCCGGTGGTGGTGGCCCACGGCGAGGGCCGGGCGGAGTTCGCGCAGCCGGGCGGGGCGGGGGCGGCCCTCGCCGCCGGGGCCGTCACCCTGCGCTACGTGGACCACCGCGGCGCGGTGACCGAGACCTATCCCTTCAATCCCAACGGCTCGCCGTCGGGCATCACCGGCCTGACCAGCGCCGACGGCCGCTTCAACATCATGATGCCGCACCCGGAGCGGGTGTTCCGCACCGTGCAGCATTCCTGGCACCCGGAGGACTGGGGCGAGGACGGCCCCTGGCTGCGCCTGTTCCGCAACGCCCGCCGCTGGCTGGGCTGAACCGTCGCTCAAGGCCCCCGCCGGGCCGGACGATAGCTGTCTCGTGGGTTGCAGGCGGAGTCCAGCGGCATGACGGAGAAGGTCAAGGTCTTCGCCGAGGATCTCGCCCGCGGCATGTTCGTGTGCGAGCTGGACCGGCCGTGGCTGGAATCCCCCTTCCTGTTCCAGGGTTTCCGCATCGAGACCGACGACGAGCTGGCCCAGCTGCGCGAAACCTGCCAGTACGTGTTCGTGGACGTGGCCCAGTCCAGCGACGAGGTGGTGCCGCGCCTGCTCCGGCGGGCGGGTCCGGCCGCGCCGCCACGGGCGCCCCGCCGCTCCGTTTCCCCCGATGACCGGAACGAGGGCCTGGAGCGGGCCCGGTTTCACGCCGAGCTGAAGCGGGCGCGCGGCCGCTACGACGAGGCCCGCGCCTTCATCGTCCGGGCCCTGGAGGACAGCCGCCTGGGCCGCACCGTGGACTCGCGCGAGGCCCGCCGGCTGGTGGGCGAGCTGGCCGAGAGCATCGTGCGCAACGCCAACGCCCTGGTCTGGCTCACCCACCTCAAGAGCCGCGACCAGTACACGGTGACCCACTGCATCAACGTGTGCATCCTGGCCCTGGCCTTCGGCCGCTTCCTCGGCCTCGAGCGGGCGGTGCTGGAGACCGTGGGGCTGGGCGCGCTGCTGCACGACCTGGGCAAGATGCGGATCCCGTCCGAGGTGCTGCACAAGCCGGGGCGCCTCACCGCCGAGGAGTTCGCCCTCGTCAAGAAGCACCCGGCGTGGGGCCACGAGATCCTGGCCGGTGACGCCGGGTTGTCGGGCGAGATCCTCGACATCGTGCGCCATCACCACGAGCGGCTGGACGGCCGCGGCTACCCCGACGGCCTGGCCGGGGAGCAGGTGGGGCTGTACACGCGCATCGTCTCCATCGTCGACATCTACGACGCCGTCACCTCGGACCGGGCGTACCGGGACGGGATCCCGCCCCACGAGGCGCTCAAGAATATCTATGACTGGGCGCCGGAGGGCCTCGACGAGGAGCTGGTGGCGGCCTTCATCCGCTGCCTCGGCATCTATCCCATCGGCTCCCTGGTGGAGCTGGCCAGCGGCCACGTGGGCGTGGTGGTCCAGTCCAACCCCAGGCACCGCCTGCGGCCCGTGGTGCTGCTGGTGCTGGATCGGCGCAAGGAGCCCTACGCCCGGCGCAAGCTCCTCAACCTGGCCTCGCCGCGCTGGGAGGGCGAGGCGGAGCGGCCCGAGATCGGCCGCATCCTCGGCCGCGGCGCCTATGGCCTCGACGTGCGCCGCATCATCGAGGCCGAGTGCCGGCTGGCCTGAGGAGGCCGCCGGCGGCTGGCCACGTCCTCCGTCTTCTGTCCTCTGTCCTCCGTCTTCTGCACCCGGCACCCAGCCCCCGTTGCGCTATACTGCCGCACCGCCATGACCACGCCCGCACTGGAAATCGAGCACCTCACCAAGACCTACCGCAACGGGGTCCGGGCCCTGCGCGGGGTGGACCTGCGGGTGGAGGAGGGCGAGTTCTTCGCCCTGCTGGGGCCCAACGGGGCCGGCAAGTCCACCACCATCGGGATCATCTGCTCCCTGGTGCGCAAGTCCGGCGGCCGGGTGGCGGTGTTCGGGCACGACATCGACCACGAAATGGAAGCGGCCAAGAGCTGCATCGGACTGGTCCCGCAGGAGTTCAACTTCAACCAGTTCGAGCCGGTGGAGGAGATCGTCATCAACCAGGCCGGCTATTACGGCATCTCCCGCCGCCGTGCCCGGCCCCGGGCCGAGGCCTGCCTGAGGCAGCTGGGGCTGTGGGACCGGCGGCGGGTGATGGCGCGCGAGCTGTCCGGCGGCCAGAAGCGGCGGCTGATGATCGCCCGCGCCCTGGTGCACGAACCACGCATGCTGATCCTGGACGAGCCCACCGCCGGGGTGGACATCGAGGTGCGCCGCTCCATGTGGGCCTTCCTGCGCGAGACCAACGCCCGCGGCACCACCATCATCCTCACCACCCATTACCTGGAGGAGGCCGAGGCCCTGTGCCGGCGGGTGGCCATCATCGATCACGGCCGCACCATCGAGAACAGCGCCATGCGCGACCTGCTCATGCAGCTCCACATGGAGACCTTCATCCTCAACACCCGCGAGGCCCTGGCCGAGGTGCCGGCAGTGGAGGGCTACACGCTGCGCCGGGTGGACGAGCACACCCTGGAGGCCGACGTGGAGCGCGATCGCAGTGTCAACGGCCTGTTCGAGCAGCTCAGCCGCCAGGGCGTCCACGTCCTCAGCATGCGCAACAAGAGCAACCGGCTGGAGGAGCTGTTCCTGCGCCGCGTGGGGAGGGCGGGTGCATGACGCCGTCGCAGCAGGGCGCCGCCTTTCTCACCCTCCTCATCAAGGAGTGCCTGCGCTTCCTCCGCATCTGGGTGCAGACGGTGCTGCCGGCGGCGGTGACCATGTCGCTGTATTTCCTGATTTTCGGCGGCCTCATCGGGTCCCAGCTCGCGGACATCCACGGCCTGCGCTACATGGACTACATCGTGCCCGGTGTCATCCTCATGGCGGTCATCAACAACAGCTATGCCAACGTGGTGTCCTCGTTCTTCAGCGCCAAGTTCCAGCGCCACGTCGAGGAAATGCTGGTCTCGCCCATGCCCGACTGGCTCATCGTCGCCGGCTACACCGCCGGCGGCATGGCCCGGGGACTGGTGGTGGGCGTGGCGGTGACGGCGGTGGCGGCGTGGTTCACCGATCTCCGCGTCCACAGCTGGCCGGTGGTGATCGCGGTGGGGCTGCTGACCACCATGCTGTTCGCCCTGGGCGGGTTCATCAACGCGCTGTTCGCCCGCAGCTTCGACGACATCTCCATCATTCCCACCTTCGTCCTCACCCCGCTGACCTACCTGGGCGGGGTGTTCTATTCCATCGACATGCTGCCCGGGTTCTGGCAGCAGGCCTCGCGCCTGAACCCGGTGCTGTACATGGTCAGCGCCTTCCGCTACGGCATGCACGGGGTGGCCGACGTGCCGCTGGCGGTGTCCTTCGCCCTCATCGCCGGCTTCGTGGTGGTCCTGTTCGCCGCCGCCGTCTGGCTGCTGCGACGCGGGGTCGGCGTGCGCGGCTGACCCGGGCGTGCCGCCGTCAGCGCCGTCCGCCGCCGCCGATGGAGGCCAGCAGGGCGTCCAGCACCCGGTCGGGCAGGACCCGGCGCAGGCGGGCGAAGACGTGGGTGGGGACGGTGACGTAGTAGCGGGTGCGCGGGCGGCGGCTCTCCAGGGCGTGGATCACCTTGCGCAGCACCGCCTCCGGCGGCAGGGTGAAGGGGGCGGCGTCGCCCTCGTGCTCCAGCCGCGCCGCGACCCGGGCGTAGTGGTCGCGGAACGGGCTGTTGGCGACGTCGATGTGGCGGCGGAAGTGTTCCATGGCGTTGGCCCGGAAGCGGCTGCGGATGGGGCCCGGCTCGATGAGGCTGACGTGGATGCCGGTGCCGCGCAGCTCCAGGCGCAGGGTGTCGGTGAGTCCCTCCAGGGCGAACTTGGTGGCGTTGTAGGCGCCGCGGAAGGGCAGGGCCACGAGGCCGAGGATGGAGCTGTTCTGGACGATGCGGCCGTGGCCCTGGCGCCGCATGACCGGCAGCACCCGGTTGGTCAGATCCACCCAGCCGAACAGGTTGGTCTCGAACTGGGCCCGCAGCACCTCCCGCCGCAGGTCCTCCACCGCGCCGGGCTGGCCGTAGGCGCCGTTGTTGAACAGGGCGTCCAGGCGCCCGCCGGTGCGCCCGAGCACCGCCTCCACCGCGGCGCCGATGGAATCCGGGTCGTCGAGATCCAGGCGCAGGCTCTCCAGCCCCGGCTGTTGCAGGGCATTGAGCCGCTCCACGTCGGCCGCCCGGCGCGCGGTGGCGAACACGCGCCAGCCGCGCCCGGCCAGGCCGCGGGCCACGCATTCACCGATGCCCGACGAGCAGCCGGTGACGAGGATGCTCTTGCGGCCGTCCGTGCTCATGCCAGCAGTACGGCCACGATGCCGGTGATGAAGATGCCGTCGAAGGTGCCGGCGCCGCCGATGGAGGCCACCGGCGTGCCCATGCGGCGGATGTCCTTGAGCCGCAGCAGGTCGGCGCCGATGAGCACGCCCAGGGTGCCGCTGATGTAGGCCAGGGGCGCGCTGTGTTCCGGTGCCAGCAGCAGCGCCGCCAGGGCCGCGGTGACGGGGGCGATGAGCACGGGCATGCCGATGCCCACGCCGGGCACCGGCCGGCTGAAGGCGTAGCTCACCCCGCCGACGATGGTGATGCCGGCGATCACGGTGGCCGCCGGCAGCGGGGCGTGGTGGAGCAGGAACAGGGAAAACAGCACCGGGGCCAGCCCGCCGCCCACGTTGATGGCGATGACAGTGCGGCCCTTGAAGGGTCGCCGCGGCGGCGGCAGCAGGCCGCGGTAGGGCAGGGGGACCGGCGGCGGCGCGGGCGGGGCCTGGGCCTCCACTGAAAACAGCGGGACGTTGATGAGGCTGCCCGCGAGGAACACCAGCAGCAGGAGTGTGGCGCTGCCCGGCGACAGCCCCAGCTTGTCCAGGACGATGGTGATGACCCCGAGCTGGATGAAGGTCACCAGCAGGATCAGCCCGAACAGGAGCAGCAGCAGCGTGAACGGTGACGGCAAGGGACGCATGGCCGGGGGGAACGGTGAGTCAGGTTCCAATTCAATAGGTGAGGGTCAGGACCCCGTCCTCGATGGCGGCGCCGATGAAGGCGGCCCCCCCGCGCACGCCGTCCAGCTCCGGAATGGCGGTGTCCGCGGTGATGCCGTTTTCCTCCATGGCGCCGCCGCACAGGTAGAAACGGGCGCCGGCCTGGTGGGCGTCCTGCATGAAGGCATAGAGCGATTTGCTGCGATCGCGTCCGGGGAACAGGTTCTCGGCCACGCCCTTGCGCAGCAGGGCCGCGGTGCGCGAGGCGAAGTAGATCTCCACCTCCAGGTCCATGGCGGCGGCCACCGTGGCCTGGAAGAAGGGCGCGCCCAGGGTGGCCGGCACCTCGGGGCTGGCGTTGAGCAGCATGATGACGATCTTGTGGGCCATGGGCGTCGAAGACCCGCGCGCCGGGTGCCGCTATTCTCGCACAGGGGCCGCGGGGCTGCACGGTGGCGGGCCCCGGCGGCCGGCGGGGCTTGGATGGCGGCGGGGAACCCCCATTTCATGGGGGGAACGGGTCCGTGGACGGGGTATAATGCCGCCGCGGCCCCGGGCCGGCCGTGCCCGGCCCTGGAGGTTGTTCACTGGCACACGCGCGAGGTGTAGCGATGCCCATCTACGAATACGCATGCGATGCCTGCGGGCATACCCTGGAGGCCCTGCAGAAGCTGTCGGACGATCCCCTCACCGACTGCCCGTCGTGCAATGCCCCGGCCCTGCGCAAGCTGGTGTCGGCGGCGGCCTTCCGCCTCAAGGGCAGCGGCTGGTACGAGACCGACTTCAAGTCGGGCAACAAGCGCAACGTGGCCGATTCCGGCGACGGCGGCGCCAAGTCCGAGACCAAGAAATCCGGTGACGGCGGCGGCTGCGGCGGCGGCGCCTGCGGCTGCAAGTCCGGCTGAAGACCTGCCCCGCCCCCCGGCAAGTTGCGCCGGGGGGCGCCCTTCCGTAAGATTGCCGCCTTCGACCGCGGCAGACGGATTCCGGCCCAGCCATGCGCACCCACTACTGCGGGGAGCTTCGCCCCGACCACATCGACGAGGAGACGACCCTCTGTGGCTGGGTGCACCGCCGGCGCGATCACGGCGGCGTGATCTTCATCGACCTGCGCGATCGCAGCGGGCTGGTGCAGGTGGTCTACGACCCCGACCGGCCCGAGGTCTTCGCCGAGGCCGAGCGGGTGCGGTCGGAGTACGTGCTGCAGGTGCGCGGCCGCGTGCGCCGGCGCCCGGCCGGCACCGAGAACCCGGACCTGCCCACGGGCGAGGTGGAGGTCCTGGGCCACGAGCTGGTGGTGCTCAACCGGGCCGACACCCCGCCGTTCCAGCTCGACGACGACTCGGTGTCCGAGGAGCACCGCCTGCGCTTCCGCTACATCGACCTGCGCCGGCCCGAGATGTACCGGCGCCTGGCCCTGCGCTCGGCCATCACCCGCGAGCTGCGCCGGTTCCTCGACGAACACGGCTTCATCGACATCGAGACCCCCATGCTCACCAAGGCCACGCCCGAGGGGGCGCGGGACTACCTGGTGCCCAGCCGCACCCATCCCGGCAGCTTTTTCGCCCTGCCGCAGTCGCCGCAGCTGTTCAAGCAGCTGCTCATGATGTCCGGGGTGGATCGCTACTACCAGATCGTGCGCTGCTTCCGCGACGAGGACCTGCGCGCGGATCGCCAGCCCGAGTTCACCCAGCTCGACATCGAGACCTCGTTCATGGACGAGGACGCCATCATGGCCATGATGGAAGCCATGCTGCGCCAGGTCTTCGCCCGGGTGCTGGAGGTGGCGCTGCCCGATCCCTTCCCGCGCATGACCCACGCCGAGGCCCTGCGCCGCTACGGCACGGACAAGCCCGACCTGCGCATTCCGCTGGAGCTGGTGGACGTGGCCGATCTGGTGCGCGAGGCCGATTTCAAGGTCTTTTCCGGGCCGGCCGCCGATCCCGCCGGGCGGGTGGCGGCCCTGCGCCTGCCGGGCGGCGGCAGCCTGACGCGCAAGGAGATCGACGACTACACCGCCTTCGTCGGCGTCTACGGCGCCAAGGGCCTGGCCTACATCAAGGTCAACGACGTGGCGGCGGGCCGGGACGGGCTGCAGTCGCCCATCCTCAAATTCCTGCCCGATGCGGCCGTGGACGGCATCCTCCGGCGCACCGGCGCCGCCGACGGCGACCTCATCTTCTTCGGCGCCGACAAGGCGCGGGTGGTCAACGAGGCCCTGGGCGCGCTGCGGGTGCGCCTGGGCCACGACCGCGGCCTGCTGGAGCCGGGCTGGCGCCCCCTGTGGGTGGTGGACTTTCCCATGTTCGAGTGGGACGAGGAGGGCAAGCGCTGGGTGGCCCTGCACCATCCCTTCACCTCGCCCCGGGAGGAGGACCTGGAGCTCCTGCACACCGATCCCGGCCGCTGCCGCTCGCGGGCCTACGACCTGGTGCTCAACGGCACCGAGGTGGGGGGCGGGTCCATGCGCATCTACCGCAAGGAGGTGCAGCAGGAGGTGTTCCACCAGCTGGGCATCGACCGCGAGGAGGCGGTGGAGAAGTTCGGCTTCCTGCTGGATGCCCTCAAGTACGGCTGTCCGCCCCACGGCGGCATCGCCTTCGGCCTCGATCGCCTGGTGATGCTCATGACCGGCGCCGCCTCCATCCGCGAGGTCATGGCCTTTCCCAAGACCCAGACCGCCGCCTGCCTGCTCACCCGCGCCCCGGCGCCGGTGAGCGAGACCCAGTTGCGCGAGCTGCATATCCGCCTGCGGCCGCCGCCCAAGGATTCCGCCAAGGGTTGAACCCGGCTCATGTCGGGCCCCCCTGCAGCCGATATAGGGGCCTGAAAGCGACAAGGCTTGCCCCCGGGGAAGGCGGCCGGTAACATCCTAGGCTTCTGATTTCACGGAATTTTTGTTCCCGGGGCAGGGCTCCGGTGGCGACCGGGGCGGCGGCACGCGAGTGAGACAATACTGGAAATCGGACTGGTTCATCGGCCTGCTGGTGGCCCTGGCGTTCCTCGCCCTGTCCGCTGCCGGCGGGCTGGAGACCCTGGAGTGGAAGATCTACGACCTGGGGGTGCGCTTCTCCTCGGCCCGTCCGGCCAGCACCGAGGTGGTGGTGGTGGCGGTGGACGACCCTTCGCTCCAGGCCCTGGGGGCCTGGCCCTGGCCCCGGGACATGCTGGCCCGGGTGGTGGCCCGGATCAGTGCCGCCCGGCCCCGGGCCATCGGCCTGGCCCTGCCCCTGGACACCCGCCAGAGCACCCGCGGCCTGGAGTACATCAAGGCCCTGCGCGAGGTGTTCCGCCGCAACTGGGGGGCCACCGGGGATTCCATCAAGCGCCTCCTGCGCCAGGCCGAGACCGGCCTGGACACCGACCGGGTGCTGGCCGAGACCCTGCAGCGGGCCCGGGGCGTGGTGCTGGCCCTGCCCTACCGCAGCGGTGAGCCGGCCGCCGGCGGCACCCCGGCGGAGCTGGGCCCGGAGGTCAGCGCCCGCCTGCTCCACGACGTGGCCGGCGAGGACGACGGCGGCTGGTGGGGGCGGCTGCGCGGCATGGGCGTGCCCGAGGCGTCGGTGGTCTATCCGCCCCTGCCCGAGTTCGCGCGCCACAGCCGGGCGGTGGGGCATTTCCCGGCCTTCGCCGACAGCCGGCCCAACGCCCGCTACGAGCCCCTGGTGCTGCGCTACGGGGAGCACTACATCCCGTCCTTCTCCCTGATGCTGGCGGCCCTGGCCCAGGGGCTGAAGCCCTCCGATCTCAAGGTGGACCTGGAGCGGGGCGTGACCCTGGGCCGCACCGCCCTGCCCAGCGATCGCCGCCTGCGGGTCTACCCCTACTTCTACTCGCGGCGCGAGGGCCGGGCCGCCTTCGCCCGGTATTCCATCCGCGACGTGTTCCGGCGCAAGGTGCCGGCCCGGGCCTTCCGCGGCAAGACCGTGATCATCGGCCTGGTGGCCAGCCAGCAGGTGATCCCGCTCCAGACCCCGGTGGGGCGCCAGCCGCCGGTGCTGGTGGCGGCGCACACGGTGTCGGCCCTGCTCAACGGGGACCTCTACCGGCTGCCGCCCTGGGCCGGGGGCCTGCGCCTGGGCCTGCTGGCGGTGGTGGCGCTGTACCTCATGTTCGCCCTGCCGCGGTTCCGCATCGGCACCGGGCTGGCGCTGTCCATGCTGCTGCTGTTCGCGCTGCTCAACGTCCATTTCATTCTCATGATCTCCCAGTCCCTGTGGCTGCCGCTGGCGCTGCCCATGCTGGCGCTGGTGGCGGGGCACGTCGTGCTCGGGGCCAAGCACCTGCTGGAGGACCGCCTGGGGCGGGTGCGCTCGGAGCTGTCCGAGGCCAACCGCATGCTGGGCCTGTCGTTCCAGAGCCAGGGTCAGCTCGACATGGCCTTCGACAAGTACCGCCAGTGCATCGTGGACGAGCCGCTGCTGGACCAGCTCTACAACCTGGGCCTGGACTACGAGCGCAAGCGCCAGTTCAACAAGGCCGAGTCGGTGTTCAAGTACATCCTCGGCCACCGCGAGAAGTTCCGCGACGTGCAGGAGCGCCTGTACCGCAACAAGGAGATCTCCCAGGCCTTCGCCCTCGGCACCTCCAGCGCCGGCAACGGCAACAGCACCCTGATCCTGCACACCACCGGTATCCAGAAGCCCATGCTGGGCCGCTACCAGATCGAAAAGGAGCTGGGCCGCGGCGCCATGGGCATGGTCTACCTGGGCCAGGACCCCAAGATCGGCCGTACCGTGGCCATCAAGACCATGAGCCTGTCGCAGGAGTTCGAGGGCGAGAAACTGGACGACGTGCGCAAGCGTTTCTTCCGCGAGGCGGAGACCGCGGGCCGGCTCAACCATCCCAACATCGTCACCATCTACGACGTGGGCGAGGACCAGGAGCTGGCCTACATCGCCATGGACTACCTCAAGGGCGAGCCGCTGCTGGCCTACTGCAAGCCGGACAAGCTGCTGCCGGCGCCGGAGGTCTTCGACCTCATGATCCAGGTGGCCGAGGCCCTGGACTACGCCCACGGCCAGAACGTGGTCCACCGCGACATCAAGCCCGCCAACATCATGTACGACCGCGAATCGGGCAGCCTCAAGGTGACCGACTTCGGCGTCGCCTGCCTCACCGATGCCAGCAAGACCAAGACCGGCACCATCCTGGGCAGCCCCTCGTACATGTCGCCTGAGCAGCTGGCGGGCAAGAAGGTGGACGGGCGCTCGGACCTGTTCTCGCTCACCATCACGTTCTACCAGTTGCTGACCGGCGAACTGCCCTTCATCGGCGAGTCGCTGGCCAGCCTGATGTACAAGATCGCCAACGAGAAGCACCCGGACGTGCGCATGTTCCGGCCCGACCTGCCGTCCTGCGTGAGCAAGATCATCAACAAGGGGCTGCACAAGGACATCGAGCGGCGGTTCCAGTCGGGACAGCAGATGGCCAATGCGCTGCGGCGCTGCCGCGAGCGGCTGGAGTGAGATGAACCGGAACCGACGATGAAGCGGGGACCATGATCTTGAAGGCAGCCTTCCACGGTCTCACGGACGTGGGCCTCATGCGCGAGCACAACGAGGACAGCATCCTGTGGGACAACGACCTGGGGATGGCCCTGCTGGCCGACGGCATGGGCGGTCACAACGCCGGCGAGGTGGCCTCGGCCATGGCGGTGGAGCAGATCCGGGCGGCCCTGCGCGAGGCCTTCCTCGCCCGGGACTGCGAGGACAAGGCCGACTGCAGCGAGGTGGTGCGCCAGGCCATCCACACCGCCAACCAGCGCATCTGGGATGCCTCGCAGGAGAACGCCGAGTGCGCCGGCATGGGGACCACCCTGGTGCTGGCCCTGCTGCATGACGGCGACATGGTCACCGCCCACGTGGGGGATTCCCGTATCTACCGCCTGCGCGACGGCGTGCTGGAGCAGATCACCTCTGACCACTCGCTGGTCCAGGAGCTGGTGGACAACGGTTACCTCAGCCAGGAGGAGGCGAAGCTGTCGGTGAGCCGCAACCTCATCACCCGGGCCCTGGGCATCGGGGCCGAGGTGGAGGTGGAGGTGAGCCAGGAGCCGGCCCGGCCCGGCGACCTCTACCTGCTGTGCTCCGACGGGCTGTCGGACCTGGTCACCGACGCCGAGATGGGGGCCATCCTGCAGGAGCCGGGCCCGGACCTGGATGACACCGCCCGGCGCCTGGTGGACCTGGCCAACCGCAAGGGCGGCAACGATAATATTTCCGTGATCCTGATGACGGTCCGGGAGGCCTTCTCGGATGACAAGGGATTGACCGATTCGGTAGGATAGGCTCATGGCGAAGCTGATTCTGGTGCACGAGGGAGCGGTGATCCGCGAGTACCCGCTGGACAAGGAGCGGGTCACCATCGGCCGCAAGCCCTCCAACGACATCCAGCTGGACGATCCCACGGTCAGCGGCCAGCACGCGGTGGTGCTGACGCTGCAGAACGTCTACGTCGAGGACCTGGGCAGCACCAACGGCACCCTGCTCAACGGCAAGCGCATCAACAAGCAGATGCTCAAGCACGGGGACGTGGTGCGCATCGGCCGCCACGAGTTCCGCTTCGTGGACGAGCGCGCGGCCGACTTCGACAAGACCATCGTCATCTCGCCCGGCGCCGTCCCGCCGCCCCCGCCGCGGCCGGCGGCCGGTCCCGGAGTCACCCGGCCGGAAGGGGCGGCCCCGCCGCCGGCCCAGTCCACCAAGGGCCGCAGCGCCGTGGTCAAGGTCATCAGCGGGCCCAAGGCCGGCCAGAACATCGTGCTCAACAAGCCCTACACCACCCTGGGTTCGCCCGGGGTGCAGGTGGCGGTCATCGCCCGGCGCGGGACGTCCTATTACCTGATGCCCATGGGCGGCATCGGGCAGCAGGACAACCCGCCGCGTCTCAACGACAAGGCGGTGGGGGCGCAGAGCCTGCCGCTCAAGGAGGGCGACGTCATCGAGGTGGCGGGCAGCAAGCTCCAGTTCACCCTCAACGGCTGAGGGCGGGGCCATGGCGCGTCTCGTTCTCAGCCACGCCGGGGTGGTGCTCAAGACCTACGAGCTGGAGAAGGAATCCATCAGCATCGGCCGCCGCAGCGGGGCCGACATCCAGCTCGACGACGCCGTGGTGAGCAGCCAGCACGCCCGCGTGTTCCGCGTGCCCAGCGATTACCTGGAAGGTCACTACGATTACTGGATCGAGGACCTGGGCAGCACCAACGGCACCGTGGTCAACGACAAGAAGATCACCCAGCCGGTGATGTTGAAGAACGGGGATACCGTGCGCATCGGCCGCCACCGGTTCACCTTCGACTCGGGGCAGGGCACCGGCCACGAGCAGACCGCCATCTACCTCCCCGACAGCGATTGAGGGGTCGCCCCGCGGCCGTTGCAGGCAGACGTTCCATCCCCGCAGGACTTTCGGAGCAGGTTCCAGTCATGGCAGGACACAGCAAGTGGGCCAACATCCAGCACCGCAAGAAGGCGCAGGACGCCAAGCGCGGCAAGCTGTTCACCAAGCTCATCCGCGAGATCACCGTGGCCGCCCGCCTCGGCGGGGGCGATCCGGCGGCCAACCCGCGCCTGCGCGCCGCCATCGACGCGGCGCTGGCGGCCAACATGGCCAAGGACACCATCGAGCGCGCGGTCAAGCGCGGCAGCGGCGAGCTGGAGGCCGAAGCCTACGAGGAGGTGCGCTACGAGGGCTACGGGCCCAACGGCGTCGCCATCATGGTGGACTGCCTCACCGACAACCGTAACCGCACCGTGGCCGAGGTGCGCCACGCCTTCAGCAAGCACGGCGGCAACCTGGGCACCGACGGCTCGGTGGCCTACCTGTTCACCAAGCAGGGCGTGCTCAGCTATCCCCCGGGCACCGACGAGGACCGGCTCATGGAGGTGGCGCTGGAGGCCGGGGCCGAGGACGTGGTCACCAACGACGACGGCAGCGTGGACGTCATCACCGCGCCCGAGGACTTCATGAACGTCAAGGAGGCCATGGTCGCCGCCGGGCTGGAGCCGGCCCACGCCGAGCTCACCATGCAGCCGTCCACCAGCGTGGAGCTGGACCTGGAGGACGCGGAGAAGGTGATGAAGCTGGTGGACGCGCTGGAGGACCTGGACGACGTCCAGCACGTCTACACCAACGCCGACTTCAGCGAGGAAGTCGCCGCGCAGCTCTGACCCGGATGCCGGTTCCCGGATGGCGGATTTTTCGTGCCGGGCGGCCCGGGACGGGTGACAACGGCCGTGGCCGCGGCTTACCATCCCCCGGTATCGGGCCTCCGACATCTGAAATCTGGAATGATCCGCATCCTCGGCATCGATCCCGGCTCCCAGGTCACCGGCTACGGCCTCATCGATGCCGACGGCGGCCGGGCGGTGTGCGTGACCTTCGGCTGCATCCGCCCCCGCGGCGACTCCCTGGCCCGGCGCCTGCACGGGATCCAGGCGGCGCTGGAAGCGCTGGTGGACGAGCACCGGCCCCAGGAGGCCGCGGTGGAGCGGGTCTACGTGCACCGCAACGTGGAATCGGCACTCAAGCTGGGCCAGGCCCGCGGGGCCGCGCTGGCCGCGGTGGCCGGGCGCGGCGTGCCGGTGCACGAGTACACCCCGGCCCAGATCAAGCAGGCCGTCACCGGCCGCGGCAACGCGGCCAAGGTGCAGGTCCAGCACATGGTGAAGGCCCTGCTGGGGCTGCATCGCCCGCCGGCGGCGGATGCCGCCGACGCCCTGGCCATGGCCCTGTGCCACGGCCACCTGCGGCAGACGCTGGCGCGGCTGCCGGCCGGCACGCGCCGCGGCCGGGCCCGCGGGCGCCGGCGCTGAGGGCGCGGACGTGATCGGGCGCCTGCGCGGCATCCTGCTGGAGAAGCACCCGCCCCGCCTGCTGGTGGAGGCCGGCGGGGTGGGTTACGAGCTGGAGGCGCCCATGTCCACCTTCTACCGGCTGCCGGCCACGGGCAGCGAGGTGATTCTCCACACTCACCTGGTGGTACGGGACGACGCCCACCTGCTGTTCGCCTTCGCCAGCGAGGCCGAGCGCAGCCTGTTCCGCAGCCTCATCCGGGTCAACGGGGTGGGGGCCAGGCTGGCGCTCACCATCCTGTCCGGCATGGAGGCGGGCGATTTCGCCCGCTGCGTGCAGGAGGGCGATACCGCGGCGCTCACCCGGCTGCCCGGCGTGGGCAAGAAGACCGCCGAGCGGCTGGTGGTGGAGATGCGCGACCGGCTGGACGACTGGCAGCCGGCGCCCGCGGCCGCCCCGGGGCCGGCCCCGGCCGGCGCCCCGGACCCGGAGCGCGAGGCCATCGACGCCCTGGTGGCCCTGGGCTACCGGCCGGCCGAGGCCGCGCGCATGGTCTCGCGGCTGGACATCGCGGGGATGGCCAGCGAAGATATCATCCGTGCGGCACTGAAGGCCTCGCTCAAGGGCTGAGGCCCCGCCGGCGGGGGAGGAGCGGGTGGCCACAGCAGACCAGGAACGCGTGATCACGCCCGGGGCGCTGCCGGAGGAGGACGCCCTGGAGCGGGCCATCCGGCCCCGGCGCCTGGCCGACTACGTGGGCCAGCCCGCGGTGCGCGAGCAGATGGAGATCTTCATCAGCGCCGCCCGCGCCCGCGGCGAGGCCCTGGACCACGTGCTGGTGTTCGGCCCCCCGGGCCTGGGCAAGACCACCCTGTCCCACATCATCGCCAACGAGCTGGGCGTGGGCCTGCGCCACACCTCGGGCCCGGTGCTGGAGCGGCCCGGCGACCTGGCCGCCCTGCTCACCAACCTGGAACCCCACGACGTGCTGTTCGTGGACGAGATCCACCGCCTGTCGCCGGTGGTGGAGGAGATCCTCTATCCCGCCATGGAGGACTTCCAGCTCGACATCATGATCGGCGAGGGCCCGGCGGCGCGCTCCATCCGCCTCGACCTGCCCCCCTTCACCCTGGTGGGGGCCACCACCCGGGCCGGGCTGCTCACCTCGCCGCTGCGCGACCGCTTCGGCATCGTCCAGCGGCTGGAGTTCTACAGCGTGGCCGAGCTCACCACCATCGTGCAGCGCTCGGCGGGCATCCTCGGGGTGGAGATGGAGGCCGAGGGCGCGGCCGAGATCGCCCGTCGCTCGCGCGGCACGCCGCGCATCGCCAACCGCCTGCTGCGGCGGGTGCGTGACTTCGCCCAGGTGCGCGGCGACGGCCGCATCGACGCCGGCACCGCGCGCCGGGCCCTGGAGATGCTGGACGTGGACGCCCAGGGCTTCGACGTCATGGACCGGCGCCTGCTGCGCACCATCATCGACAAGTTCGACGGCGGCCCGGTGGGGGTGGACAGCCTGGCCGCGGCCATCGGCGAGGAACGCGACACCATCGAGGACGTGCTGGAGCCGTTCCTCATCCAGCAGGGCTTCATCATGCGCACCCCCCGCGGCCGGGTGGCCACGCGCCATGCCTACGCCCACTTCGGTCTCACGCCCCCCTCGCAGGCCCCGGGGGCGACGGCCGACCTGTTCGAGGAATAGAGCCGGTCCCGGGATGTCCCGGGGCGGCTCGCCCGGCCCGCGCGGCCGTGGACTCACGACGCAGCCCGCCCGCAAATCGAGCGCGCAAGCGCT
This sequence comes from Chromatiales bacterium, assembly GCA_026990045.1. Taxonomy (GTDB): domain Bacteria; phylum Pseudomonadota; class Gammaproteobacteria; order CAMYNG01; family CAMYNG01; genus JALUTW01. Next base: position 16,505 of record JALSIK010000150.1, read on the forward strand.
TGATTTGGCGTAGCCGAACCCGGACCCGTGCCGGGTTCGGCGCGTTGAAAAAGGCCAGGACGGCCTTTTTCAACATCCTGTCAGGTTTCGCCGGGCCGTTTCGCGGCCTCATCCTCCCGGCCATGGACAGGTTCTATATAATGGTGCGGATCCGGCAGCGCCACGGGGTGGGCATGGGTGAAAGCGTGAAGCCGTTCCTATGGGAGGTGCGGGTATATTACGAAGATACGGACGCCGGCGGGGTGGTGTACTACGCCAACTACCTGCGGTTCATGGAACGGGCCCGTACCGAGTGGCTGCGCCAGCTCGGCTTTGAACAGGATGAACTCATCGAACAGACCGCGGTCCTATTTGCCGTGCGCTCGGCCCGCCTGGAGTTTCTCCGCCCCGCGCACTTCAACCAGTTGCTGCAGGTGAGCGTGCAGCCGGTCCGGGTGGGACGGGCCAGCATCACGTTTCACCAGCAGGTGCGCGTGGCTGGAACCGGGACCGTCTGCTGCGAAGGGGAGGTGCGCATCGCCAGCCTCGATGCGCGGACGCTGCGGCCGCGCCCCATCCCCGAATTCATGCACGCGCGGCTGCCGGCCGTCCATGAGGAAAACTAAGGAGAAGCGGTGACTGCGGATCTCTCGGTGTTCAATCTCATCCTGCACGCCAGCCTGGTGGTGCAGATCGTGATGGTCCTGCTGCTGGCGGCATCGGTCCTGTCCTGGACCGCCATCGGCGCCAAGTGGTCCACCCTGCGGCGGGCCCGGGCCGAGGCCGACGACTTCGAGCGCCGCTTCTGGTCCGGCGCCGAGCTGGGCGAGCTGTACAAGAAGATCAGCGGCCGCGGCCGGCGCCCGGGCGGCATGGAGGTGATCTTCGAGGCCGGCTTCCGCGAGTTCGCGCGCCTGCGCCAGAAGGCCGGGATGGCGGCGGAGACGGTGCTGGCCGGGGCCCAGCGCGCCATGCGCGTGGCGCTCAACCGCGAGGTGGACGGCCTGGAGACCCACCTGTCCTTCCTCGCCACGGTGGGATCCACCAGCCCCTACGTGGGGCTGTTCGGCACCGTGTGGGGCATCATGAACTCGTTCCTGGCCCTGGGCGGCAAGGACCACGTCACCATCGCCACCGTGGCGCCGGGCATCGCCGAGGCCCTCATCGCCACCGCCATGGGGCTGTTCGCCGCGATCCCCGCGGTCATCGCCTACAACCGGTTCTCCAACGAGGTGGACCGGCTGGTGGGGCGCTACGACACCTTCGTGGAGGAGTTTTCCTCCATCCTGCAGCGCCAGGCCCAGTGAGGACACCCCGGGTGGACGCGGCGGCGTTTGAACCATGAGCGGAACCCGGAGCACGAGGCGCCGCCGCCGGCCCATGTCGGAGATCAACGTGGTGCCCTACATCGACGTCATGCTGGTGCTGCTGGTGATCTTCATGGTCACGGCCCCGCTGCTGGCCGAGGGGGTGAAGGTGGACCTGCCCCGGGCCGGCGCGAAACCGGTGGACAGCCGCGAGCAGCCGCCGGTGGTGGTGAGCGTGGACCGCGCCGGGCGCTACTACGTCAACCTGGGCGAGCACCCCAACCGGCCGGTGGACGCGGCCGACCTGGTGGCGAAGGTGGCGGCGGTGCGGCGCCACGACCCGCGGGCCCAGGTGCTGGTGCGCGGCGACCGCAGCGCCAGCTACGGTGACGTGGTGGGGGCCATGGTGCTGCTGCAGCGCGCCGGGGTGGACAACGTGGGCCTCATCACCCGTTCCCCGGATCGCAGGTGAGCGCTACATGATTGCATTCATCCGCCAGCATCCCGTGGCCCTGGCCGTGGCCGTCGCCATCCACGTGGCGTTCTTCGCCATCCTGGTGCTCAGCTTCCGCTATTCCCGGCCCACCACGGCCGAGGCGCCGCCGGTGGAGGTGGTGCAGGCGGTGGCGGTGGACGAGGCCAAGGTCAAGCGCGAGCTGGAGCGGATCAAGGCCGCCGAGCGCCGGCGCGAGGAGAAGCTCAAGGCCATGGCCGCGGCGCGCAAGCGCGAGGAGAAGCGCCTGGCCGAGCTGCGGCGCAAGCGGGAGGCCGAGCGCAGGCGCCAGGCCGAGCTGGAGCGCAAGCGCCGGGCCGAGAAGAAGCGCCTGGCCGAGCTGCGGCGCAAGCAGGCCGAGGAGAAGAAGCGCCTGGCGAAACTGGAGGCGGAGAAGAAGGCCCTGGCGGAGAAAAGGCGCCGCGAGCAGGAGCGGCTGGCCCGGCTCGAGCGCGAGCGCCGGGAGGCCGAGCGGCGCCGGCGGGAGGAGGCCGCCCGCGCCCGGGCCGAGGCCGAGCTGAAGAAGAAGCTGGAGGCCGAGCAGCAGCGGCTGGCGGCCCTGCAGGCGCAGCAGCGCCGGTCGGAGATCGATCGCTACCAGCAGCTCATCTACGCCGAGGTCTACCGCAACTGGACGGTGCCGCCGGGGGCGCGCCGGGGCATGTCGGCCGAGCTGCGGGTGCGGCTCATCCCCAGCGGCGACGTGGTGACGGTGGACATCGCCCGCTCCAGCGGCGATGCGGTGTTCGACCGCTCCGCCATGCAGGCGGTGCGCAAGGCCTCGCCGCTGCCGGTGCCGCCGGTGGAGTCGGGCCTGTTCGAGGAGTTCAGACAGATCAACCTGGTGCTGAGAAAGAAGGAAACATGACCCGTCATCTGCACATCTGGATGCTTGCTGCACTGCTGGCCTGGCCCCTGTCCGGCCGTGCCACCCTGACCATCGAGATCGAGAAGGGCGAGGCCGACGCCATTCCCATCGCCATCGTGCCCTTCGGCTGGCAGGGCCCGCGGGCGGCGCCCCTGGACGTGGCAGCGGTGGTGCGCGCCGACCTGGCCCGCTCCGGCCGCTTCGCGCCGGTGCCGGTGGCGGACCTCGTGGCCCGGCCCACCACCGCGGCCCAGGTGCGCTATGCCGACTGGCGCGTGCTCAAGGTCAACAACCTGGTGGTGGGGCGCATGGTGGAAACGGAGCGCAACCGCTTCCGCATCGACTTCCAGCTGCTGGACGTGGTCAACGGCCAGCAGATCGCGGGCTACAGCATCCGCGCCGGCGTCCGCGACCTGCGCCGGGCCGCGCACCAGATCAGCGACCTGGTGTTCGAGGCCCTCACCGGCATCCCCGGCGCCTTCGACACCCGTATCGCCTACGTCACGGTGACGGCCGACCGGCGCGGGCGCAAGACTTACCGCCTGGCCATCTCCGACGTGGACGGCTACAACGAACAGGTCCTGCTCACCTCGCCCGACCCCATCCTGTCCCCGGCCTGGGCCCCGGACGGGGAGCGCATCGCCTACGTCTCGGTGACGCCCAGGGGGCCGGTGATCCACGTCCAGAACGTGTACAACCGCCGGGCACGAAAGCTCAGGCGCTTCCCGGGGCTCAACAACGCCCCGGCCTTCTCGCCCGACGGGCGCACCCTGGCGGTCACCCTGTCCAAGGACGGCAGCGCCGACATCTACCTGTATGACCTGAAGACCGACCGGGTCACCCGCATCACCCGCAGCCCCGCCATCGACGTGGAGGCGGCCTGGCTGCCCGACGGCTCCGGCCTGGTGTTCACCTCGGACCGCGGCGGCACGCCCCAGCTCTACCGCATCGCCCTGCGCGACGGACGGCCGGCGGGACGCCCGCAGCGTCTCACCTTCAGCGGCAAGTACAATGCCCGCGCCTCGGTGTCGCCCGACGGCCGGCGCGTGGCCTTCGTCCACGATCACCGCATCGCCCTGCTGGACCTGGAGACCCTGGCCATCGAGGTCCTCACCGAGACCCGGCTCGACGAGTCCCCCAGCTTCGCGCCCAACGGCGACATGGTGATCTACGCCACGCGCGACGGGAATACCGGTGTGCTGGCCGCCATCTCGGTGGAGGGGCGGGCGCCGCAGACGCTGAGCGTCACCCGGGGCGAGATCCGGGAACCGGCCTGGTCGCCGCTGCGCCGGCGCAACTTCTGAATCCTGCACATGCCAAGACCCAAAGGAGACAAGCCATGGATCGTCTGCTGAAACTCGTTCTCGTCACCGGGCTCGTGCTGGGCCTGGCCGCCTGCGCCGGACCGGCGAAGGAAGGAGAGGGGGCGGCGGGGGCCGGTGGCCCGGCCGCCGGTGACACCCGCCGCGCGGCCGAAGCCGGCGGACCCGTGGACGCCAAGACCCTGCTCAGCGATCCCGACAGCCCCCTGGCCAAGCGGGTGTTCTACTTCGATTTCGACAGCGCCGAGGTGAGCGCCGAGGACCGGGCGGCGCTGCGGGCCCACGCGGAGTTCCTCGCGGCCCATCCCGGGATCAGCGCGGTGCTGGAAGGCCATGCCGACGAGCGGGGCACGCGCGAGTATAATATGGCCCTCGGCGAGCGGCGGGCCAAGGCGGTGGCCAAGCTGCTGGTGCTGCAGGGGGCCTCGCGCGACCAGCTCCAGACCATCAGCTTCGGCGAGGAACGCCCGGTGGCGCTGGGTCACGACGAGGCGGCCTGGCGGCTCAACCGCCGGGTGGAGATTCTCTATTCGGGGTACTGATTCCATGCACATGCGCACCCGTTTTTTCCGGCCGGTGGTCCTGCTGGCCTTCCTGGCCGCTGCGGTCCCGGTCCCGGCGGCTCCGCAGGCCAAGGCCCTGAGCGTGGAGGAGCGGCTGGCCCGCCTGGAACGGCTGCTGGCCTCGCAGGAGCTGGTGGACATGGCGGTGCGGCTGGAGGGCCTGCAGAAAGAGCTGCAGGAGCTGCGGGGGGAACTGGAGCTGTTGAACCACCAGGTGGAGCAGGTGAAGCGGCGCCAGCGGGAGCTGTACCTGGACCTGGACCGGCGCCTGCTGGCGGTGGAGCGCAAGGCCCCGGCGGGCGGTGCCGGAGCGGCGCCGGGAGCGGCCGCGGCGGCATCGCCGGCCGCGGCGGCATCGCCGGCCACGCCTGCCCCGGCACCGGCGCCCGCCCCCGCCCGGGCGGCGCCGAAGCCTGCGGCGGGCGGCCGGGGCGAGCAGGAGGCCTACCAGAAGGCCTTCGACCTGCTGCGCGAGCTGCGCTACGACGACGCCATCGCCGCCTTCCGGGCCTTCCTCCGCCAGTACCCGGACGGGCGCTACGCCCACATCGCCCAGTACTGGCTGGCCGAGGCCAACTATGCCCAGCGCCGGTTCAAGGAGGCCATCGGCGATTACCAGGCGCTCATCGAGCGCTTTCCCAACAGCCCCAAGCTGGCCGAGGCCATGCTGAAGATCGGCTACAGCTACTACGAAATGAAGGACACCAGGCAGGCCCGGGCGGTGCTGGAGAAGCTGGTGCGCACCTATCCCGGGACCACCGAGGCGGGCCAGGCCCAGAACCTGTTGAAGAAGATCCGTCTCGGCAAGCGCTGACGCGCCATCCATGCCATGTCCGGGCGTCATCCCACGGCAGCCGGGTCCGGGCCCCGGCTGCGGGTCACCGAGATCTTCCACTCGCTGCAGGGCGAGGCCGACAGCGTCGGCTGGCCCACGGTGTTCGTGCGCCTCACGGGCTGCCCCCTGCGCTGCGGGTACTGTGACACCGCCTATGCCTTCCACGGCGGGCAGTGGATGGCGCTGGACGAGATCCTGGCCGCGGTGGCGGCTTTCGAGACCCGCCGGGTGACCGTCACCGGGGGCGAGCCCCTGGCCCAGCGCGACTGCCCGGCCCTGCTGAGCCGGCTGTGCGATGCCGGCCACGAGGTCTCGCTGGAGACCTCGGGGGCCCTGGACGTGGGCGGGGTGGACCAGCGCGTGATCAAGGTGATGGACATCAAGACCCCGGGATCCGGCGAGGCCGCCCGCAACCGCTGGGAGAACCTGGACCACCTGCGGCCGCGGGACCAGCTCAAGTTCGTGCTCTGCCACCGGGCCGACTACGAGTGGGCGGTGGCGCGGCTGCGGGAGCACGGCCTGGACCGGCGCTGCCAGGTGCTCTTTTCCCCGGCCTGGGGCCGGCTGGAGGCGCGGGAGCTGGCCGAGTGGATCCTGGCCGACCGGTTGCCGGTGCGGCTGCAGATCCAGCTGCACAAGGTGCTGTGGGGCGATGTCCCGGGACGCTGAGATGACACGGGAACACGGCGGCGGACCGGCACCGGCGGTGGTGCTGCTCTCCGGCGGGCTGGACTCGGCCACCACGCTGGCCCTGGCCCGGGAGGCCGGGTTCGCCTGCCACGCC
>JALSIK010000151.1 GCA_026990045.1 Chromatiales bacterium
GGTGGCCAGCAGGAGGTCCCGGCGCACCGCCCGCGCCATGACCGGGTCCACCTCCGGGTCGGGATTGGAGAGGGCGAAGACGATGGGCCGCGGCGCCATGGCGCGAATCATGTCCGCATCCACCAGGCTCGGGCCGGACACGCCGATGAGCACGTCGGCGCCGCGCAGGGCCTCGGCCAGGGTCCGCTCGGGCGTGCGCGAGGCGAACTCGGCCTTGTGCAGGGGGAGGTCGGGCCGGTCGCTGTGGATGACCCCCTGGCGATCCACCATGAGCACCTGCTGGCGGTCCAGGCCCAGGGCCAGGAGCAGGCGCATGGAGGCCACCGCGGCGGCCCCGGCCCCCAGGCACACCATGCGCACCCCGTCCAGGGCCTTGCCCTGGATCTCCAGGGCGTTGAGCAGCCCGGCGGCGATGATGATGGCGGTGCCGTGCTGGTCATCGTGGAACACCGGGATGTCGAGGCGCTCGTGGAGGGCCTCCTCGATGCGGAAGCAATGGGGGGCGGCGATGTCTTCCAGGTTGATGCCGCCGAAGGTGGGGGCGATGTGGGCCACGGTCTCGATGAAGGCCTCCGGCGTGGGGGCGTCCACCTCGATGTCGAACACGTCGATGTCGGCGAAGCGCTTGAACAGCACCGCCTTGCCCTCCATCACCGGCTTGCCCGCCAGCGGCCCCACCCGGCCCAGGCCCAGCACGGCGCTGCCGTCGGTGATCACGGCCACCAGGTTGCCCTTGCCCGTGTAACGGTAGGCGCAGTGGGGGTCGCGGGCGATCTCCCGCACCGGGGCCGCCACCCCGGGGGTGTAGGCCAGGGAGAGCTCGGCCTGGGTCGCGCACGGCTTGGTGAGGGCGGTGGCGATCTTGCCCGGCACCGGGTGGGCGTGGTAGTCCAGCGCCTGCTGGCGCAGGCGCTCCGCGTCCCCGCTCTGCGGCCGTTTGTTCATGGTGCCTGCGGTGCCTCCTGCGGCGGATCGACCTCCAGCATGTCCGGGTGGCGCACGGTGAGCCACCAGCGGCCCTTGTGCCGGCGCAGCCAGCCCCGGGCCTCCACCCGGCGGCCGGCCAGGGCGGCGGGATCGCCGGGGAACCAGCGCAGGTCCGCCTTGGGGATCCTTATCGCCAGGGGCGGCTCCAGGTTGAGCCACAGGGCCCGGCGCGAGCGGCCCACGCGCCGCACCCGGCCCCGCACCAGGTGGAACCCCTCCCGGCCCGGGCCCAGGTCGGCGGCGGTGAGCGGCGCGTGCCGGGGCAGCCGCCACACCCCGCGGCGGGCCGCCCGCGCCCGCCGCTCCGCGGCCCGGTAGCAGGCGTGGGCCCACGCGTTGGGCGGGATCACCAGGTGAAAGCCCAGGCCCCGCTCCAGCAGCACCCGGGTCAGGTTGCGGCCCCCGGGGGTGAAGGCGTGGGCCAGCAGGCGTCCGTGGCGGTCCCGCCGCTCGGCATCCAGGCGCAGGGCCAGGCGGGCCCCGGGCGGCGCCAGCCGGCGCAGGGCGGCGGTGGCCGCGACCGCACCGGGCTCGGCCGGGCGGCCGTCACGGGCCCGCTCGGGGGTGTTGACCCCCACCAGGCGCAGCACCCGGCCGTCGGCCAGGCGCAGGGTGTCGCCGTCGAACACGCGGGCCACCACCACCCGCTGGTCCACGCGGTCGGCGGGACAGGGCTCCTGGGCATGCGCCGCGGCCAGCCCGCCCGCAAACAGACAGGCGCCCAGGAGGGGCGCCTGTCGCAGCATCAGGCCGGCCAAGGCCCTACTTCATGCCGTATTTCTGGCGGAACTTGTCCACCCGGCCGGCGGTGTCCACGATCTTCTGCTTGCCGGTGAAGAAGGGGTGGCACTGGGAACACACTTCCAGGGTCAGGTCGCGGCCCAGGGTGGACCGGGTGGTGAAGCTGTTGCCGCAGCTGCAGGTGACCTTGATCTCGGAGTATTCGGGGTGGATGCCGGGTTTCATGGTGTTCAGTCCTCGTGGTCCCGCGCCGCCTTCCGGCCCTCGCCGGCACCGCGCGTCAGGGGTGGCGGATTGTACGGAAATGCGCCGTCCCGGGCAAGGCGCCCGGGTCAGTCGCCCCGCGGCGGCAGGCGGCGGACCCCGGCGGCGGGGCCGCGCCGCAGGGAGGACGGGTCGTTCCAGCCCGTAGCCCGGATGGAGCGCAGCGGAATCCGGGGTCCGGGTTTGTCCCGGATTCCGGCCCTGGTGGGCCTGCATCCGGGCTACCCCTGCCGGTACACCCGTGTCGGTGTCAGCACCGCGTAGGGCGGCACCGCGAAGCGATGCCGCCGGGGCGGGTGCGAAACATCGCGACTTGCACGGCGGCTTTCGCCGTGCTCAAGCCGCCCTGCCCTCCTGGATGAGCAGCCCCGGCGGCAGCAGGGGGTGGGTCACGGTCACCGCAAGGCCCCGGTGCAGCCCCAGGTTGGCCAGCGCCACCGCCGCGTCGCAGATGAACTCCTCGTCGGTGTCCCGCACCTCGTCCAGGTGCGCCCGGTACGACTCCAGTTGCGCCGCCAGCCCGGCGTTGAACTCCGCCCCATCGCCCCGCACGATGCCCGCCACCGCCCGGCTCAGGGTGCAGAAGTTCTCCTCGTAGGCCTCCGTCAGCTTGCGGCTGGTGCACCACTCCATCTGCACCCGCGCCAGTTGCAGCGCCGGCTTCGCCTCGCGCAGCGCCGCCGCCAGCAGCCGCGCGTGGCCGAGGGTCACCTCGTCATCGGGCCGGGGGTCCGGCGGGTCGCGGTAGATCTCCGCCAGCTCCCGCGCCAGACCGAAGTCCGCCGCCATGAGCGCCCAGTGGGCCCCCTTGATGAACACCAGCTCGTTCACCTCCGACCAGTCCACGTGACCCCAGCCCGGGTCGATCCGGTCCGCCGGCTTGGGCTTGTCCCCCACGTAGTCGGGGTCGGATGGATCGTAGGCCATGCGGAAGCTCTTGAGCACGCACCGGGCCGCCTCGGCGAACTCCGCCCGCACCTCCCCGTTGGGATCCCCGTTGAGGAATTTTGCCCGGGCCAAGCGAGCATGGTCCTCTGCCGTTCCCGTGTACACCATCTGGAGAGGGATGTCCTCGCGCTCGTAGAATCCCGAAGAGAGGTCCTCTTTGGTCTCGTCCAGGTCTTCCTGCGCCACCTTGAGCCAGTGGTCGATCTGCTCCTGGTCGGGGGTGTGCACTGGTACGCTCATTTGCCCCGGAACTCCCGCAGGACGGCCTTGGCCGCCTCGAAACCCTCCATCTGGAAATCGTCCACCTTCTCCACGATGCGGCCCTCGTGGTCCTGCCGGTACACTCGCACCCGCCCCGTGCTGGCGTCAGTGTGGACGAAGTAATGGTCTTTTTTTCCCTTTCGTTTTTTGATTTCCCGCCAGAGCTCGATTTCTTCCCTGGTATAAGGCCCGCCCTGGCGGCTGGAGGGCTGGCCCACCTTGCGGGACTTGTTGTCCACCATGATATTGGCTCGCCGCAGGTTCTTGGCCGCCGAGCCCTGGCGCTCACCGCTCTTGTTCCGCGCCGGGTACGCCCGCCCGCCGTGGGTGCCCTTGAACTCCCACTCCGCCAGCTCCTTCTCCGGGCCCCGGGTGAGGTCGTCCGGCCCCTGGTAACGCCCCGGGTGGCGCGGCTCGCGGGCGTGACGCCGGCGGCGCACCGCCTCGATCCCGCCCAGGTTGCCCAGCACCTCGGTGTCGCCCTGCTGCCTGCGGTTCATGGCCGCGCGGATGTCCGCGGCAAACCCCTTGGG
>JALSIK010000152.1 GCA_026990045.1 Chromatiales bacterium
AGGCGCGGTCGCCGATGACCCCGGACAGGCCGTGGTCCAGGTCCAGCACCGGGGCGAAGCTGAAATCCACGTCCACCGCCCGCAGCTCGCGCGCCATGAGCCAGCCGGCGGTGCGGGCCAGCTCGCGCGCCCGGCGCGCGTCGTGATCGTGCAGCCGGCCCAGGCGCCGCGCCGCCGGCAGGCCGGTGAAGCCGTCGCGGAAGCGCTGCACCCGCCCGCCCTCCTGGTCCACCGCCACCAGCAGGCGCGGCGAGCGCAGGCCGTGGATGTCCGCCACCAGCGCGGCGAGCTGCTCCGGGGACTCGTGGTTGCGGGAAAAGAGGATCACCCCACCCACCGCCGGGTGCAGGAGCAGCTCCCGCTCCTCCGCCTGCAGCGCCGTGCCGGCCACGTCCAGCATGACCGGGCCCAGCGAGATTTCGCGCGCGGCCAAGGGGCCTCCTTTCAGTCCTCGTCGATGCGCACGCGAGTGCCCGCCGGCACGCGGTCGAAGAGGTGGATGATGTCGTCGTTGCGCATCTTGATGCAGCCGTGGGAACCCGGCACTCCCAGCGGGTCCTCGTCGGGACAGCCGTGAATGTAGATGTAGCGCCGCATGGTGTCCACCTGACCCAGGCGGTTGCGGCCCGGCTCCAGCCCGCTCAACCACAGGATGCGGGTGAGGATCCAGTCCCGCTCCGGGTGGCGCGCGCGCAGGGCCGGCGTGTAGATCTCGCCGGTGGGCCGCCGCCCCACGAACACCGTGTTGGGTGCACAGCCGGCGCCGATGCGGGCGCGCACCACGTGCCAGCCCCGGGGCGTGCATTCACTGCCACGCAGCTCGCCGGGACCGCGGCGGGCGGTGGCGACCGGCGCCTCCCACACTGCCTCCTCCCCCTCCAGCAGCCACAGCCGCTGGCGGGCGATGCTGACGCGGATCCAGGGCCCGTTCACTGCCAGTCCTTGTAGGGATGGTCCACCAGGTTCACGTTGTAATAACGTGGATCATGGGACACCTCCTCCCCCAGCCACGGCGGGCGCCGGAAGGGCTCCTCCTCGCTGGCCAGCTCGATCTCGGCCACCACCAGCCCGGCGTTGTCGCCCAGGAACTCGTCGATCTCCCACTCGTGGTCGCCATGGCGCAGGTGATAGCGTAATTTCTCGATCAGCGGCCGGCGGCACAGGTGGGCCAGCATCTCCTCGGCATCCTCGCGCGGAATGGCATACTCGTACTCGCGCCGGCGCACGCCCAGGGTGGCGCTCTTGATGTTGAGCCGTGCGGCATCGCCTTCCAGCCGCACCCGCACCGAGGCCCGCTCGTTGCCGGCCAGGTAGCCTTGCACGTAGCGCACGCCCGGTCCTGCCTGTGCCCGCCAGGTGTCGTCCTTGACCAGGAACTTGCGCTCGATCTCCACCGCCATGGTTCAGTCCCGCTCCAGCAGGGCGATGGATTCCACGTGGGCGGTGTGCGGAAACATGTCCATGATGCCGGCCCGGCGCAGGCGGTAGCCGTGTTCCCGGACCAGGATCCCCGCGTCCCGCGCCAGGGTCGCCGGGTTGCAGGACACGTAGACGACCCGGGCCGCGCCCGTGGCGGCGATGCCGGCCAGGGCCGCCTCGGCCCCGGAGCGCGGCGGATCCAGCAGCACCTTGTCGCAGGGCCCGGCCCACGGCGGCCGGTCGCCGGCCTCGGCCAGGTCGGCCACCTGGAACCGGATGTTGTCCAGGCCGTGGGCGGCGGCGTTGGCCCGGGCCCGCTCCACCAGCGCCGCCTCGCCCTCCACCGCCGTCACCCGGCCGGCGCGCCGGGCCAGCGGCAGGGTGAAGTTGCCCAGCCCGCAGAACAGCTCCAGCACCCGGTCCTCCGGCGCCGGCGCCAGCAGGTCCAGGGCCAGGTCCACCATGGCCCGGTTGAGCTCCGGATTGACCTGGGTGAAGTCGGTGGGCCGGAAGCGCAGGGTCACCGCGCCGCCGTCCAGGCGGTAGAACAGCGGCGCCTCGCCGCCCAGGGCCTGGATGCTGTCGGGACCGGCCGGTTGCAGGTAGAGGTACAGTCCCGTCTCCCGGCCGAAGGCACGGAGCCGCTCGAGGTCGGCCGCCCCCAGCGGGACCAGGTTGCGAAACACCAGGGCCCCCGCCTCGTCACCCACCGCCACTTCGATCTGGGCGATGTGCTCGCGCGCCTCCAGCCCTTGCACCTGTTCCGCCAGCGCACCCACGCGCCCGCCCACGGACGGATGCAGGACCTCGCACCGGGTCAGCCCCGCCAGGCGCCAGTTGCGCTTCTCGCGGAAGCCCACCAGCACCCCGCCCTTCTTGGGCACATGGCGCACCCCCAGGCGCGCCTTGTGGCGGTAGCCCCACAGCGGGCCGGTGAGCGGCGGCAGGATCGCCTCGGGTCGCACTCCGCCCAGGCGCTCCAGGTGCTCCAGCAGGGCCGCCTCCTTGTAGCGCCGCTGCGCCCCGGGGGCCAGGTGCTGCAGGGTGCAGCCGCCGCAGACCCCGAAATGAATGCAACGGGGCTCGACGCGGTCCGGCGACGGCGCCAGTACTTCTTCCACCTCGCCCTCGTCGTAGCGGCGGTGCAGGCGCCGGTAGCGGAACCGCACCCGCTCGCCGGGCAGGGCGCCGTCGATGAACACGGTCTTGCCCTCCACCCGCGCCACCCCGCGGCCCTCCGGTGACAGCGAGTCCACCACCGCTTCCACCGCGTGCTCGGGCAGGGCCCTCTGCCGGCGTCCCATCAGCGCCCCCTGTGCCGCGGCCATGGCCTCACGCGGACGCGGACTCCTGCCAGGCGGCGAGGAACTCCCGGAAGTGCGGCTTGTCCTCGGCGCGCAGGGTCTCCCGCACCCGCTCCAGCTCGGCGGCGTAGCCGGCATGGGTCAGGCGCCCGCGCATGAGCTCGAAGCGGAGATAGATCAAATAGGTGTTGAGGACATCGGTCTCGCAATAGTTGCGGATGCCCCGGATGTCCCCGGCCTGGTAGGCATCCCACACCCTGGCCCCGCTCATGCCCATCTTGCCGGGAAAACCCAGCAGGGTGGCGATCTCGTCCAGCGGCGCGGCGGCGCGGAACTCGTAACCGGCGAGCACGTCCATGAGGTCGGTGTGGCGGGCGTGGTAGCGGCTCAGGTAGTTGTTGTAGCGGAAACTGGTGTCCTCGTCGCCGGTCTCCCAGTAGCGCGCGGCGGTGATGCCGTGCAGCAGGGCCCGGTAATGCAGCACCGGCAGGTCGAAGGTGCGCCCGTTCCAGGACACGATGGTGGGGCTGTACTTGCCGATGCCGTTGAAGAAGCGCTCGATGATCTCGGCCTCGCCGGCGGCCTCGTCGCCCAGGGACCAGACCGCGAACCGCTCGCCGGTGCGCAGGGCCACCGAGATGGCCACCACCCGCTGCAGGTGCAGGCGCAGGAACTCGCTGCCGGTTTCCTGGCGCCGGACGTGGAACATGACGTTGGCCACCTCCTGGTCCGACAGCCCTTCCAGGCCGTACAGGCGCCGGCCGCCCTCCACGTCGGGCACGGTCTCGATGTCGAACACGAAGACGTTCATGGAGCGTCCCGGTCTACTCCGCCGGAAACACGCCGGTGGACAGGTAGCGATCCCCGCGATCGCAGATGATGCTCACGATGACCGCGTTCTCCAGCCCGGCGGCCAGCTTCAGGGCCGCCGCCACCGCACCGCCGGACGAGACGCCGCAGAAGATGCCTTCCCGCGCCGCCAGGGCCCGGGTGGTGTCCTCGGCCTCCTGCTGGCCGATGTCGATGATCTCGTCCACCCGCGAGGCATCGAAGATCCGGGGCAGGTACTCCGGCGGCCAGCGGCGGATGCCGGGGATGCTGGCGCCCTCCTCCGGCTGCACGCCGACGATGCGGATGTCCGGGTTCTGCTCCTTGAGGAACCGCGATGTGCCCATGATGGTCCCGGTGGTCCCCATGGCGCTGACGAAGTGGGTGATGCGGCCGCCCGTGTCACGCCAGATCTCGGGCCCCGTGCCCTCGTAGTGGGCGCGCGGGTTGTCCGGGTTGGAAAACTGGTCCAGCACCTTGCCCTGGCCCCGGCGCGCCATCTCCTGGGCCAGGTCGCGCGCGCCCTCCATGCTCTCCTCGCGGCTGACCAGGATGATCTCCGCCCCGAAGGCCTTCATCACCGCGCGGCGCTCCACGCTCATGTGCTCCGGCATGATGAGCACCATGCGATAGCCCTTGATGGCCGCGGCCATGGCCAGGGCGATGCCGGTATTGCCCGAGGTGGCCTCGATGAGGGTATCGCCCGGCCTGATCTCCCCCCGCGCCTCGGCCCCCCGGATCATGCTCAGGGCCGGCCGGTCCTTGACCGAGCCCGCCGGGTTGTTGCCCTCCAGCTTGACCAGCAGGGTGTTGTTGCGCCCGGCGTTCAGCCGCTGCAGACGCACCAGCGGCGTGTTGCCGACGAAGTCCTCGATGGTGGGAAACTGCATGGGCCAAGTTTACCCCATCATTGCATGAATTCCCCACCCGCGGGATGAAGGGATCAGGGCGGGAAGGGTTGACCGGGCAGGAAAAGACCCGCGGTCCGATCCCCTCACCCCGTCACGCTCCCGGCGGGAGCGGGGACCGTCATCCAGCGGAGGGAGGATGTGATGGCGACGCCCTCGCACCGTCCTGCCGGCGCGTTCGCAGGGCGAACGCACCCGGCGCCCCCCCTCGCGGGGGTGAGGGCCGGCGCGAGGCGGTGTGCACCGGCCAGGTTCGAGGCAGGGGCGGCTGCGGCCGAGGCCCGGCGGCGCTATCATTGCGCGCACGGATGAACGGGACGACCCACAGCCCCCACGTGGACATCCCACTGGCCATCGCCCGCGCCGGCGGCCGCCCGGACTTGGCGCGGGACCTGCTGCGCATGCTGCTCGACGAGCTGCCCGGCCACCTGGCCGCCCTCGACCGGGCCCTGGACCGGGGAGACGCCGCCGCCCTGCGGGAGACGCTGCACCGGCTGGGTGGCGCGGCGGCCTATTGCGGCGTGCCGCGGCTGGAGGAGGCGGTCCGCCTGCTGCACGAGGCCGCGCGCGAAGGACGGAGCGCGACCGACATCCGCGGGCTGGTGGACAACCTCCATGCGGCCGGTCACGGCCTGCTGGCGGCCGGCCCGGCCAGTCTCCATCACGACTGGACCGCCGTCCCGCCGGCCTGACGACCCGGCACCGGCTCAGTCCCGGACCTCGAGGACGACCAGGGCCACGGCGTGATCGCGCTCGTCCGACAGGCTGAGATGGCTGGCGGCGATGCCGTGCTCGGCCATCCATTGCGCGGCACGGCCGGAACAGTTCAGCCGCGGCCGGCCCAGGGGATCGTGGGTCACCGCGATGTGGCGCAAGAACAGCCCGTCGCGAAAGCCGGTGCCCATGGCCTTGGCCGCCGCCTCCTTGGCCGCGAAGCGCCGCGCCAGGTAGGCCGCCGCGTCCCCGGCCCGGTGAAAGCCCTCCATCTCCTCTGCCGCCAGGATGCGGCGGGCGAAGCGCTCGCCGTGGCGGCCGAGACCGCGGCGCATGCGGCCGATGTCCACGATGTCGGTGCCGATGCCGAAGATCCTCAAGTACGGGCCTCCCGCATGAGGCGCAGCATCTCGCGCACCGCCGCCTCCAGGCCGGTGAACACCGCGCGGGCGACGATGGCATGGCCGATGTTGAGCTCGCGCACATGGGGCAGCGCCGCCACCGCGCTCACGTTGTGATAGTCGAGCCCGTGCCCGGCATTGACCTGGAGCCCCAGCTCCACGCCGTGCTGCACGGCGTGGGCGATGCGCTTGAGTTCCTCCTCGCGCGCGGTGCGGCCGCGGGCCTCGGCGTAATGGCCGGTGTGGATCTCAACCACCGGCGCCCCCGCCGCGTGCGCCGCCTCCACCTGGATCGGCTCCGGATCCACGAACAGCGACACCCGCACGCCGGCCGCGGCCAGGCGGTCGCAGGCGTCGCGGATGCGTTCCTTCTGCCCGGCCACGTCCAGGCCGCCCTCGGTGGTCAGCTCTTCGCGCCGTTCCGGCACCAGGCAGCAGTCCGCCGGGCGCACGTCCTCGGCGATGGCCAGCATCTCCTCGGTCACCGCCATCTCCAGGTTCATGCGGGTCTGCAGCACGTCGCGCAGCAGGTAGACGTCCCGTTCCTGGATGTGGCGCCGGTCCTCGCGCAGGTGCAGGGTGATGGCATCGGCGCCCGCCTGCTCCGCCACCAGCGCCGCCTGCACCGGCTCCGGGTAACGGGTGCCCCGGGCCTGGCGCAGGGTGGCCACGTGATCGATGTTGACGCCCAGAAGAATGTCGCGCTCGTGCATGGATCCAGCTCCCGGTCCGGCGGCAGCCCGCATTATACCCGCTGCGGCCGATACAGCCTGCGGCTGTGCAGCGGCCGCCCGCCCAGCTGGCGGCCGATGACATGGCGCATGAGCCGCTTGGCCTCGGCCAGGATCTCGGGGTCCTCCAGCTCGCCCCGGGCCAGGGCCAGCAGGGTGCGCCCGTGCACGGTCACGCCGTCGCACTCTCCCGCCCCGGCCAGCGGCCCCCGCTGGGGGTCGTAGCAGTAGCGGCGGTCCGGTTCCAGCGGCCGGCCGCTGTCGCTCTCGTGGGCCAGGTTGAGGGCATAGCCCGTTTCCGCCAGCAGCGCGCATTCGAACCGGCGCAGGACCGGTTCCTGCGGGCCGCCCTGGGCCAGGCGCCCCAGGGCGCCGGCATAGGCGTCGAACAGGGCGGGATGGGGATCATCGCGGTGCAGCAGCCGCACCAGCAGCTCGTTGAGATACAGGCCGCTGGCCAGGACCGCGGGGGGCAGGCCGTGGGACCGGCCCGCCGCCTCCACCCGGCCCAGGGTGCGCAGCTCACCGCGGCCGCTCCAGGACACGAGCAGGGGCACGAACGGCTGCAGCAGTGCACTCCGGGGCCGGCGCCCCCCGCGCGCGCCCCGGGCCACCAGCCCCACGCGGCCGCCGCTGCGGGTGAACACCTCCAGCAGCAGGCTGGTGTTGCGGTAGGGCCGGGCGTGGAGCACGAAGGCCGGCTCCAGGCTCGTGCGGTCACTCGTCGGCATAACCCAGGCTGCGCAGGGCGCGCTCGTCGTCGGCCCAGCCCTCCTTCACCTTGACCCACAGCTCCAGGTGCACCTTCTTGCCGGTGGCCACCTCCAGCTCGCGCCGGGCCTGGCTCCCCGCCTCCTTGAGGCGCTGCCCCCCCTTGCCGATGACGATGGCCTTCTGGTTGGGCCGCATGACCCAGATCACGGCACCGATGCGCACCAGCCCCGGGGTCTCCTCGTAACGTTCGATCTCCACCGTGAGGTGGTACGGGACCTCCTGGCCCAGCATGCGCATGAGCTTCTCGCGGATGATCTCGGCGGCGAGAAAGCGCTGGGACCGATCGGTGATCATGTCCTCGGGAAACAGCGCCGGCCCCTGCGGCAGGCGGGAGATGATCTCCTGTTCCAGTGCCTTGAGATTCTTCCCCTGGCGGGCCGAGGCAGGCACGATGGCGGCAAACTCGCGCCTGTGCCGCATCTCGTCCAGGAACGGCAGGAGTTGCCGCTTGTCCTTGACCTTGTCCACCTTGTTCACCAGCAGGATCACCGGTGCCGGGACCGAGGCGAGCCGCTCCAGCACCATCTCGTCCTCCTCGGTCCAGCGCAGGGCCTCGACCAGGAACACGATGACATCCACGTCGTCGAGGATGGCCGCGGCGGCCCGGTTGAGATAACGGTTCAAGGCCGAGCCGCCGCGCTGGTGCAGCCCGGGCGTGTCCACGTACACGATCTGCCATGCCCCGGGCTGCGTCTTGATGCCCAGGATGCGGTGGCGGGTGGTCTGGGGCTTGGACGAGGTGATGCTGATCTTCTGCCCCAGCAGGCGGTTGAGCAGGGTAGACTTGCCCACGTTGGGCCGCCCCACCAGTGCCACGTAGCCGGAACGAAAGCCCCCGGCGTTGTCGTCACCCGTGTTCACGCCGCCTCCAGCCGCTGCAGCATCGCCGCGGCCGCCGCCTGCTCCGCCCGGCGCCGGCTGCTGCCCTCGCCGGTGGTCACCAGCGCACCGTTACCCGACTCCACCCGGCACTGCACGGTGAAGGTCTGGGCGTGGGCCTCGCCCGCTACCTCCGTCACGGTGTACTGGGGCAGGGACAGCCCCCGGGACTGCAGGTGTTCCTGGAGCCGGGTCTTGGGGTCCTTTTCCACCTCGCCCGGGTCGCAGGCGGCCAACCGATTCTCGAGGCGGTCCAGCACGAAGCGGCGCGCGGCCTCCAGCCCCGCGTCCAGGTACAGGGCCCCGATGACGGCCTCGAAGGCGTCCGCCAGGATGGAGGCCCGGCGCCGCCCGCCCGACTTGCGCTCGCCCGGGCCCAGGCGCAGCAGGGGGCCCAGGTCCATCTCTTCGGCCAGCCGCGCCAGGGTGTCGCCCCGCACCAGCTGCGCCCGCAGGCGCGTGAGCTGGCCCTCGGCGGCGCCGGGAAACCGCCGGTACAGGGCCTCGGTCACCACCAGGCCGAGCACGGCGTCGCCCAGCAGCTCCAGCCGCTCGTTGTTGGGTCCCGCGTGGCTGCGGTGGGTGAGCGCGGCCTCGAGCAGGCCGGGATCGGAGAACGGGTGACCGATGACGGCTTCGAGCTTCCGCGCGCGTTCCATTACTTGAGCGGCACCCGGGAGGTGTAGTTGAAGTAGGCCACCAGGTCCAGGTTCCCCACCAGGTTGCGCCGTACCTCGAACTCCACGTCCACCAGGTAGTGATCCTTCTCCCGGCTGATGTAGATGTCGTCGGGCTCCACCGAGGTGACCATGTTGATGTCCAGCCGCTTCAAGAGGGAACGGTGGATGGCCGACGACGGCTTGCCCCGCAACTGGGGATCCTCGGCCAGGCCCTCCACCACCGCCTTGACGTTGTAGCCCTCCAGGTACATGGGAACCAGGCGGATGAAAAACAGGGCGATGGAAATGGCAAGGATGATGATCAGCAACCAGCCAATGGCGGTCACCCCGCGCTGTCGCTGCATGGACTTCATGTTCGCCTCCCGTGTCAGGATCAATCCGGCCCGCCGATGGGGCCCAGCCGACCCAGGTCGGGCCCGCCGTTCCAGTGCATCCAGATGAAAAAGGCCCGACCCACCAGGTTCTCGTCGGGGACGACTCCCCACACCCGGCTGTCATTGCTGTTGTCCCGGTTGTCGCCCATGACGAAGTAGGCCCCGGCCGGCACCCGCCAGCTGTCGTTGAAGGCGGGCCGGTTGGGATCCCGCAGGATGTAGTGGCGCACCGGCCCCAGCTGTTCCACCAGCAGGTCGAGGCTGCGTGAATGATTATCCTGGTAACGCCCCACGTATTCCTGCGGCATGGGGGCCCCATTTATATATAGCACCTTGCCGACGTAAGTGATCTCATCGCCCGGCAACCCCACCACCCGCTTGATGTAGGGCGTGGAGGGATCCCGCGGGTAGCGGAACACCACGATGTCGCCCCGCTGCGGGCGACCCAGGTCGAGAAACTTCCAGTTGGCCACCGGCAACCGCAGGCCGTAGCTGAACTTGCTGACCAGGATGAAATCGCCCACCTCCAGCGTCGGCAACATGGAACCGGAGGGGATCCGGAACGGCTCCACCAGGAATCCCCGCAGGACGAAGACGATGGCCACCACCGGGAACAGGAAGCGGGCGAACTCCACCACCGGCGACGGCTTCCCCACCCGGCCCCCGGCCGCCGCCACGGCCTCCCGCCGCCGTTGCAGGTAGAAACGGTCCAGCGCCCAGACGGGAGCGGTCACGAGCAGCAATATGGTCAGAATGAGTGCGAAATCGATGTTCATTTGTTTTCCTTGCCGACATGCAGTACGGCCAGAAAAGCCTCCTGCGGGATCTCCACCTTGCCCACCTGTTTCATGCGGCGCTTGCCGGCCTTCTGTTTTTCCAGCAGCTTGCGCTTGCGGGTCACGTCCCCGCCGTAGCACTTGGCGGTGACGTTCTTGCGCAGGGCCTTGACGTTGGTGCGGGCGATGATCTTGGAACCGATGGCGGCCTGGATGGCCACCTCGAACATCTGGCGCGGGATGATCGCCTTCATCTTCTCCACCAGCTCGCGCCCGCGGGACTGGGCCTGGTCGCGGTGCACGATGGCCGACAGGGCATCGACGCGCTCGCCGTTGATGAGGATGTCCAGCTTGACCAGGTCCGCCGGCTGGAAGCGGGTGAACTCGTAGTCCAGGGAGGCATAGCCCCGGCTCACCGACTTGAGGCGGTCGAAAAAGTCCATCACGATCTCGTTCATGGGCAGCTCGTAGGTGAGCGAGACCTGGTTGCCCAGGTACTGCATGCGCTTCTGGACCCCGCGCCGCTCCACGCACAGGCTGATGACGTTGCCCACGTAGTCCTTGGGCGTGAGGATGTGGGCGGTGACCACCGGCTCGCGGATCTCCGCGATGTGGTTGGGGGGCGGCAGCTTCGACGGATTGTCCACGTAGTGCACGCCGCCCTTGGTGTCCACGACCTCGTAGACCACGGTGGGGGCGGTGGTGATGAGGTTGAGGTCGTACTCCCGCTCCAGCCGCTCCTGCACGATCTCCATGTGCAGCATGCCCAGGAAACCGCAGCGGAAGCCGAAGCCCAGGGCCTGGGACGTCTCGGGCTCGTAGAACAGGGCGGCGTCGTTGAGGCGCAGCTTGGCCAGGGCCTCGCGCAGGGCCTCGTAGTCGTCGGCGTCCACCGGGTAGAGCCCGGCATAGACCTGGGGCTTGACCGCCTTGAACCCGGGCAACGGCTCCGCCGCCGGCCGGTCGTGGTGGGTGATGGTGTCCCCCACCGGCGCCCCCTCGATCTCCTTGATGCCGGCGATGACGAAGCCCACCTCCCCGGCCGACAACGCCTCCAGCTCCCGCCGCTTGGGGGTGAAGATGCCCAGCCGGTCCACCTGGTAGCTGCGCCCGGTGGACATGATCCGGATCTTCTCCCGCGGCCGCAGGGTGCCCTGCATCACCCGCACCAGCGACACCACGCCGAGGAAGTTGTCGAACCAGGAATCGATGATGAGGGCCTGGAGCGGGGCCCCGGGATCGCCCTGCGGCGGCGGGATGCGGGCCACGATCTGTTCCAGCAGGGCCTCCACGCCCTCGCCGGTCTTGGCGCTCACGCGCAGGGCGTCGTGGGCCTCGATGCCGATGATCTCCTCGATCTCCTGGATCACCCGCTCGGGATCGGCCGAGGGCAGGTCGATCTTGTTGAGCACCGGGACCACTTCCAGGCCCTGCTCGATGGCGGTGTAACAGTTGGCCACGCTCTGCGCCTCCACCCCCTGGGAGGCATCCACCACCAGCAGCGCCCCCTCGCAGGCGGCCAGCGAGCGGGACACCTCGTAGGAGAAATCCACGTGGCCCGGGGTGTCGATGAAGTTGAGCTGGTAGGCGCCGCCGTCCCGGGCCCGGTAGGCCAGGGTCACCGCCTGGGCCTTGATGGTGATGCCGCGCTCCCGCTCCAGGTCCATGGAATCCAGCACCTGCGCGGCCATTTCCCGCTCGCTCAGGCCCCCGCAGGTCTGGATGAAGCGGTCGGCCAGCGTGGACTTGCCATGATCGATGTGGGCGATGATGGAGAAGTTGCGAATGTGGTCGAGTCTGCTCAAGGTCATCCGGCGTCGGGCGGTTACGAAAAAGGGCGCCTGCATGCGCCCCCGTCGCCGTCGGTGCCAACGGCGGCGCCCGCGCCGCGGGCGCCGCCGGCATTGTATCGCATCCGGCCCCGAAACCGGAACTCGCCCCCGTTCAGTCTTCCTCGTCCTTGGGCAAGCGCAGGGCCAGGAACATGGGCGAGTTGCCGCGCTGCACCAGCACCGGCACCGACCTGCCCGCCGGCAGGCCTTCCACCAGCTTGCGGAACTGGCGGACGCTGCGCACGGGCTTGCCGTCGAGCATGAGAATGACGTCGCCGCGGCGGATACCGGCCTCGGCCGCGGGGCCGCGGTGGACCCGCCGCACCAGCACCCCCTGGTCCTTGAGGTTCAGGCGCCGGCGCTGGGCCTCGCTCAGCTCCTCCACCTCCAGCCCCAGGCGGCCGCTGCGGGCGGTATCGCCGCCGCCTCCCGCCGCGGCCTGCTCCACGTCCTCGCGCAGCTCGCCCACGCGCACGGTCAGGGTCTTCCTGCGTCCCTGGCGGATGACCTTGACCTTGACCTTCCTGCCCACGGGCGTGCGGCCCACCAGCAGGGGCAGGTCCGCCGAGCGCTCGATGGGCCGGCCGTCGTATTCCACCACCACGTCACCCACCTTGAAGCCCGCCTTCTCGGCCGGGGTGTCCGGCAACACCTTGAGCACCACCGCGCCCCGCGGGCGGTCCATGCCGAAGGATTCGGCCAGGTCGCGGTTGACGTCCTGGATCAGGATCCCCAGCATGCCGCGTTCCACCCGGCCCTTGGTCTTGAGCTGGCGCACCACGTCCATGGCCACGTCGATGGGGATGGCGAAGGACAGGCCCATGAAGCCGCCGGTGCGGCTGTAGATCTGGGAGTTGATGCCCACCACCTCCCCGTCCAGGTTGAACAGGGGGCCGCCGGAGTTGCCGGGATTGATGGCCACGTCGGTCTGGATGAAGGGCACGTAGCTCTCGCTGGGCAGGCTGCGGCCCATGGCGCTCACCACGCCCACCGACACCGAGTGATCGAAGCCGAATGGCGAGCCGATGGCCATCACCCACTCGCCCACCTCCAGGTCGGCGGAGCGGCCGATGCGTACCACCGGCAGGTTCTTGGCCTCCACCTTGAGCAGGGCGATGTCCGAGCGCTCGTCCTTGCCCACCACCTCGGCCTTGAGCTCGCGCCGGTCCTGCAGGCGCACGATGATTTCCTCGGCATCCCGCACCACGTGGTAGTTGGTGACGATGTAGCCGTCGGGCTCGACGATGAAACCCGAGCCCAGGGACTGGGCTCCGAACTGCTCCGGCATGCCGTCGCCGTCGCCGAAGAACTTGCGCAGCAGGTCGCCCCAGGGCGAGTCCTCGGGCAGGTCCGGCATCTCGAACCCGGGCGGCAGGCGCCGCTTGACCTTCTGCGTGGTGCTGATGTTCACCACCGCCGGGCTGTTTTCCCTGGCCAGCCTGGTGAAATCGGGCAGGCCCTCCGCCGTGGCCGCGCCGGCCACCAGGCCCGCCGCCCCCGCCAGGACCAGCACCAGGACCCATACCAGTCGCCTGTACTTCATCATTCGTCGTTCCTTCCTCAACTCCAGGCGGCCGCACCCCGGTGCGGCCGTTTCCACCAGCCGGGTCCCCCGAGGCGCTTCAGCCGGCGGGGCCGCCGGCCACCACCAGTCCCGCCGCCGGCAGGCGGCGCAGCATCACCGGCCGCAAGGCGGCGCGCCGGCCCAGGCGCCGGCCGGCCCGGCGCGCGGCCCACAGGCCCAGCCCCAGGCCCGCCAGGCCGCCGGCGATGGCCGGTGCCTCGGAGCCCGGCGCCAGGCCCGCGGCCGCCAGCTGCTGCCCGGTGGCGGCGAACACCACCAGCAGCACCAGCGGCAACAGGTACATCCACAGCGCGCCCCGCACCAGGCCGGCACCGGGGACGCCCACCACCACCCGCTCGCCGGGACCGGCGCCCAGGCGGTTGTCCACCTCCAGCGGCGGCGGCCGGCGCGAGAAGACCCGGCCCAGGATCCCCACCCCGCAGCCCGAACGCGCGCTGCACCGGCCGCAGGTGGTCGCTCGTTCCACCTGCACCCAGGCGGTGCCGCCGGCGACGCGGATCACCGTGCCCGTCTCCTCCACCATGGCCATCTCATGAGGCATGACCGGGTTCACTTTTCGTACCGCACCGCGCGGGCGATGCGCTTGACGGTGGCCAGCGGCACGACTCCCATCGCGGTCACGTGGTGCCCGTCCACCAGGCGGCCCCAGGCGCTCACCGCGCCCATGCGGGAGCCACCCATGAGATTGTCCTCCCCGTCCTGGTCCAGGGCCTCGATATATACGGTGACCGCCGCCAGGCCGTCACTCAGGACCAGGTGCTCCTGCAGCGCCCGGGCCCGGGCCGGCCGGTGTTCCCCGTGCATGGTGAGGCGGAACCCCGGGGGCACGTCGGTCAGCACCCATTCGCGGGTCTGGCGCAGGTGATCGGGCCCCGGCGGATCATCCGCCCGGTACCAGGTGAAGCCCTCGCCGCTGATGCTGGGCTCGAGCCATTCCTCCGGCACCTCGTCGAGGTAAACGAGATGGGTGAACATGAACTGTTCCACCGGCTCCATGCGTTCATTGAGCAGGTGGGACTTGAGCAGCAGGCCGGTGCGCCGGTCCACCCACAGGTGGTAGCCGTAGCGGTAGCCGTCGCGGGGGGAGATGGTGATCTTGGCGGTGGCCAGCCCGGCCACCCGGTCGCGGCAGTTCTCGTCCAGGAGGAAATCGTAGTAGGCCACCAGGTCATCGATGCGGGTGGGAAAGCTGGGGGGAAAGTCACGCCGGGGGCGGGCCTTTTCCACCACCACCGCCTCGCGGTCGGGCAGGAAGCACGTGACCCGGTCCTCCGTCCGGATGACCTCGCGGCCGTTGCCGTCCAGCGACACCAGGCGCTCGCGCATCTGCCCGTCACGCACGCTGTGGATGAGGCGCATGGTGCTCACCTCGTCACCCCGCACGTAGACGAAGGTGCCGTCGTAGCTGTACCGGCTCACGGCGGCCTGCATGCGCTCCAGCCACACGCGTACCCGCTCCACCCCCGCGCCCCCGGCGGCGGCCGCACCGGACACCACCAGGCTCAGGCACAACACCGCCAGCCTAGCGCTCATCGGCCACGCGTTCGCCCGGGGTGATGCTGACGATGCGGGCATAGACCGGGATCCCCTGCACGCCGAAGCTCGCCGAGTACTGGTTGTGGTTGACCAGGTAGCCGCTCAGCTTGCGCTCCACCGCCTGGCTGAGCCGGTCGGACCGCGCGCTCGCCACCTGGCGCAGCGCCGCCGCCGGCGCCGGGGACTGCGCCGCCACGGTCGGCGCACCGGCCTCGCGATTGTGCTGCACCAGCAGCACCGCCGCCACCGCCACCGAGGCCGCCACCGCCATGCCGGCCGCCTGCCGGCCCACCGCGGCCAGCCGCCGCGCCAGGTGCCGGCGGCGGCGGACGGCGGGCACCAGCAGCGCGGGCTCGGCGCGCAGGGCCTCGCGCAGGCGGTCATTGAAGCCGCTGCCCAGGGGCAGGGGCCGCTCGCCGTGGAGCACCGAGCGAATCAGGTGGTAGTGCGACCAGCGGCGCAGGGCCTCGGTGTCGCGCTCCAGCCGCTCCAGCACTTCGGGTCCCGGCACCGCCTCGCCGTCGGCCAGGGCCGAGATGATCTCTTCACGATCTTCGCTCATCTTGCTTCACCGTTCATCTGACCATTGGTTCCCGTGTTCAGTCCAGCAACGGCCGCAGCCGCTTGTCCACCGCCTCCCGGGCACGGAAAATGCGGGAGCGCACCGTGCCGATGGGACACTCCATGACCTTCGCGATCTCTTCGTAGCTCAATCCGTCCATCTCCCGCAACAGCAGCGCGGTGCGCAGGTCCTCCGGCAGCTCCTCGATGGCCTTGACCACCGTCTCCGCGATCTCGTCCTTGAGCGCGATGCGCTCCGGCGAGCCGTACTCCTTCAGGGCCGACTCGCCGTCGTACTGCTCCGCCTCGCCCGCGTCGATGTCGGACCCCGGCGGCCGCCGCGTCTGGGCCACCAGGTGATTCTTGGCCGTGTTGATGGCGATGCGGTACAGCCACGTGTAGAAGGCGCTGTCGCCCCTGAAGTTCCCCAGGGCCCGGTAGGCCTTGATGAACGTCTCCTGGACCAGGTCCTGCACCTCCGCCGGGTCCCGCACGTAGCGGGCGATGAGGTTGGCGATCTTGTGCTGGTACTTGCCCACCAGGACATCGAACGCCCGCTTGTCGCCCGCCTGGACACGCTCCACCAGCGCCTGGTCCACCGCCTGCTCGCTCATGGACCGCGGCTTTCGCGCAGGTGCGTGGAAGCGGTCCCGATCCTGTCCACTGAGACACCTGCCGGATTGTGAAGTTCGCCAGAACGCATGATTTTTCGTATAGTTATACGCGGGCCCGATGCGGGGACCTGCGCGTCGGGGCATTGTACACGAAGCACCGCGGCCGGCGGCGCGGCCGCCGGCGCAGAGGGCGGCCTCATCGCCGAAACCGTCTCCATGAGTCCTCACCACCGTGCCGACGTGCTGGTCATCGGCAGCGGCGCCGCCGGCCTGTCGCTGGCCCTGCGCCTGGCCGGCGACCTGGATATCCATGTAATTTCAAAGGGTAAGGTGGAGGACGGGGCCACCCTCTGGGCCCAGGGCGGGATCGCCGCCGTGCTCGACCCCGCCGACTCCCTGGAGGCCCACGTGGCGGACACCCTGGCCGCCGGCGCCGGCCTGTGCGACGAGGCGGTGGTGCGGCGGGTGGTGAGCGAGGGCCCGGGCGTGCTGCGCTGGCTGGTGGACCTGGGGGTGCCCTTCACCCCGGCCGAGGAGGAGGACGCCGCGGTGCCCTGGCACCTGACGCGCGAGGGCGGCCACAGCCGGCGGCGCATCATCCACGCCGCCGACGCCACCGGGCGGGCGCTGGAAAACACCCTCGCCGCCCGGGCCCGGCGCCATCCCCGCATCCGCCTGTTCGAGGACCACGTGGCGGTGGACCTGGTCACCGCCCGCAAGCTGGGCCGGGAGCCGGACCGCTGCCTGGGCGCCTACGCCCTCAACCGCGCCGACGGCCACGTCTATACCTTCGCCGCCCGCCACGTGGTGCTGGCCACCGGCGGCGCCAGCAAGGTCTACCTCTACACCTCCAACCCGGACACCGCCACCGGCGACGGCATCGCCATGGCCTGGCGCGCCGGCTGCCGCGTGGCCAACATGGAGTTCAACCAGTTCCATCCCACCTGCCTCTACCACCCGCGGGCCAAGTCCTTCCTCATCACCGAGGCGGTGCGCGGCGAGGGCGGCGTCCTGCGCCTGCCCGACGGCACCCCCTTCATGAAGCGCTTCGACCCGCGCGGCGAGCTGGCGCCGCGCGACATCGTGGCCCGCGCCATCGACCACGAGATGAAGCGGCTGGGCATCGACTGCGTGTACCTGGACATCAGCCACAAGCCGGCGGACTTCATCCGCAGCCACTTCCCCACCGTGTATGCCCGCTGCCTGGAGTTCGGCTACGACATGACCCGCGAGCCCCTGCCGGTGGTGCCGGCGGCCCACTACACCTGCGGGGGGGTGATGACGGATCTCCACGGCCACACCGACCTGCCGGGGTTGTACGCCATCGGCGAGGTGGCCTTCACCGGCCTGCACGGGGCCAACCGCATGGCCAGCAACTCCCTGCTGGAATGCCTGGTGTTCGCCAAGCTGGCCGCAGATCACATCGGCGGCCGGGCCCGCGCCGTGCCCCTGCCCGACGCCCTGCCCGCGTGGGACGAGAGCCGGGTGACCGATTCGGACGAGGAGGTGGTGGTGACCCACAACTGGCACGAGCTGCGCCGGTTCATGTGGGACTACGTGGGCATCGTGCGCACCACCAAGCGCCTGCAGCGGGCCCGGCGCCGGGCCGAGCTGCTGGCCCGCGAGATCGACGAGTACTACGGCAACTTCCGCGTCACCGCCGACCTGCTGGAGCTGCGCAACCTGGCGGTGGTGGCCGATCTCATCATCCGCTCGGCCATGGCCCGGCGCGAGAGCCGCGGCCTGCACTACACCCTGGACTTCCCCGGGCCCGACGACTCCCGTCCTCCCCGCAACACCGTCCTGGTCCCCCCGGGCCACGGCGGGGCCGCCGCGGTCTCCGCCAGCGCCTCCTGACGCAGGTGCACCCGCAGCCGCCGCAACACCGGCTCCGGCGGCGTGGTGCGCGGCGTCAGCAACAACCGGCGGCGGCGGCCGTCGGCACAGTCGAAGGCGGCGATGACCAGGGCCGGGCCGACGAAGGGCCGGGGCCGCAGCCGCGCCCGCAGGCGGCGGCCGTCGCGCAGGACCAGCACCCAGGCACCGGGTCCGCGCCACTCCAGCACCGCGACCCCGCCGGGACCGGCCGCGCGGCGCCGGGCCCGGCGCCGGGACAGCAGGCTCAGTCCCACCGCCAGCGCCAGCCCCGCCCGGGCCCAGGCCGGCAGGGCCAGGGGATGCAGCAACGCCGCCCAGGCCAGGAGATGGAGCGCCGCCACGCCCCGGTCCAGGACGGGATCGGGCTCAACGGGTGCCGCCAGCGGCCTCTCGAATCCGCCGGACCACATGGGCCGTCTCCGGGTCGATGGGGACCGCGCCGCCCAGGAGGTAGTCGTGCAGGAGCTGGTCGGGCAGCGCCAGCAGCGCCTCCAGCGCCGCCCGCTCGCCCGGCGCCAGCCGGTCGTAATGGGCCTCCACGAAGCCCCCCAGCAGCAGGTCCAGTTCCAGCATGCCGCGGCGGCACTGCCAGCGCAGGCGCGCCCGCCGGCGTTCCCCGGCCTCCGGCGCCGGCGCCTCAGATGGCATGCTCCACCATGAGCTTCTTGATGGCATGGATGGCCTTGGTGGGATTGAGCCCCTTGGGGCAGACCGCGGCGCAGTTCATGATGGTGTGGCAGCGGAACAGCCGGTAGGGGCCGTCGAGCTCGTCCAGCCGCGACTCGGTCTCCTGGTCGCGGCTGTCGGCCAGGAAGCGATACGCCTGCAGCAGGGCCGCCGGGCCGCGGAAGCGCTCGGGATTCCACCAGAAGGACGGGCACGAGGTGGTGCAGCAGGCACAGAGGATGCACTCGTAGAGACCGTCGAGGCGGTCCCTGTGCGCCGGCAGCTGGCGAAACTCCACCTCCGGGACCGGGTCGTGCACGATGAGGTAGGGCCGCACCGAGCGGTAGTGATGCCAGAACCGGCTCATGTCCACGACGAGGTCGCGCACCACCGGCAGGCCCGGCAGCGGCCGCACCACCACCGGTTCCTTCAATTCGCCCAGCGGCGTGATGCAGGCCAGGCCGTTGCGGCCGTTGATGTTCATGCCGTCGGAGCCGCACACGCCCTCGCCGCAGGAATGGCGGAAGGACAGGGTCTCGTCCTGGGCCTTGATGCGCAGCAGGGCGTCGCGCAGCATCATGGTGGGTTCCAGGCCTTCCACCTCGTAGTCCTGCATGCGCGGGGCGGTATCGGTCTCGGGGTTGTAGCGGTAGATGCGAAAGCGCACGGTCCCGGCCTCCTCTCAGTACACCCGCTCGCGCGGCGGAAAGGGTTCCACCGTGAGCGGCTTCATGCGCACCGGCTTGTAATCCAGGCGCCGGCCCTCGCGGTAGAACAGGGTGTGCTTGAGCCAGCGCTGGTCATCGCGCTCGGGAAAGTCCACCCGCGAGTGGGCCCCGCGGCTCTCCTGCCGGGCCAGGGCCGAGGTCACCGTGGCCACCGCCAGGTCCATGAGGTTCTCCAGCTCCAGGGCCTCGATGCGCGCCGTGTTGAACACCCGGCTGTGGTCGGTCAGCACGGCATCGTCCAGCCGCGCCTTGAGCTCCAGCACCTTGTCCAGGCCCTGCTCCAGCACCTCGGCGGTGCGGAACACGCCGCAGTACTCCTCCATGACCGCCTGCAGCTCGGCCCGCAGCGCCGCGACGCTCTCGCTGCCGGTCTTGCGGTCCCACCGGGCCAGGTGGGCCAGGGCGGCGTCCACGCCGTCCTGCGCCAGCGGTCGGTGATAGCGGTTCTCGCGCAGGAACTTGATGATGTCGTTGGCCGCGGCACGGCCGAAGACCACGATGTCCAGCAGCGAATTGCCGCCCAGGCGGTTGGCCCCGTGCACCGAGACACAGGCACACTCGCCGGCGGCGTACAGGCCCGGGATGGCCTCCTCGCCCGAGTCCACCGGCACCACCACGCGGCCGAAGCGATCGGTGGGGATGCCGCCCATGGTGTAGTGGGCGGTGGGATAGACCGGGATGGGCTGCTCCGCCGGGTCGATGCCGAGAAAGATGCGTGCCATCTCGCAGATCCCGGGCAGGCGCTTGTGCACGGTCTCCTCCCCCAGGTGATCCAGCTTGAGCAGGACGTGATCCCCGTCGGGCCCGCAGCCCCTTCCTTCGCGCACCTCGATGGCGATGGCCCGGCTGACCACGTCGCGCGAGGCCAGGTCCCTGGCCTTGGGGGCGTAGCGCTCCATGAAGCGTTCGCCGTCCTTGTTGATCAGGTAGCCGCCCTCGCCCCGGGCCCCCTCGGTGATGAGCATGCCCTTGCCCGCGATGCCCGTGGGGTGGAACTGGAAGAACTCCATGTCCTGCAGCGGCAGGCCGGCGCGCAGCACCATGGCCATGCCGTCGCCGGTGTTGATGTGGGCGTTGGTGTTGGTGCGAAAGAGCTGGCCGGCGCCGCCGGTGGCGATGAGGGTGGTCTTGGCCTCGATGAGCAGGGGCTCGCCGGTCTCGATCTCCAGCACCAGCGCGCCGAGCACGAAGCCCTCGTCGTCCTTGATGAGGTCGACGGCGAAGTACTCGTCGAAGAAGTGGGTCTTGGCCCGGATGTTCTGCTGGTACAGGGTGTGCAGGATGGCGTGGCCGGTGCGGTCCGCCGCGGCACAGGTGCGCGCCGCCTGCTCGCCGCCGAAGTTCTGGCTCTGGCCGCCGAAGGGCCGCTGGTAGATGCGGCCGTCCTCCAGGCGCGAGAACGGCACCCCCGCATGCTCCAGCTCGTACACCAGGTGGGCGGCGGCGCGGCACATGTACTCGATGGCGTCCTGGTCGCCCAGGTAGTCGCTGCCCTTGACCGTGTCGTACATGTGCCAGTGCCAGGAATCGGGCAGGACGTTGCCCAGGGCGGCGTTGATCCCGCCCTGGGCGGCCACGGTGTGGGAGCGGGTGGGGAACACCTTGGACACCACGGCGACGTTGGCCTCGGCCTGGGACAGCTGCAGCGCCGCGCGCAACCCGCCGCCGCCGGCGCCGATGACGAGGGTGTCGAACCTGCGGCGGGCGACCTTCATGTGACCTGGGCCAGCAGGAGGATGACCACCGCCCACGCCCCCATGACGATGACGGCCAGGGCCAGCAGGGTCAGGGCCGCGAACCGCAGCGCCCCCGCCGGCACGTAGTCCATGACGATGTCGCGCCCGCCCACCCAGCCATGGAGCAGGAGCGCGGCGAAGAACAGCGCCGTGGCCACCGCGTACACCGGGTCGGTGAGCAGGGCGCGCCAGCGCACGTAGTCCCACGGGCCGGCCAGGATCCAGCCGGCGAGGGAGAACAGGAGAAAGGCGGCCAGGTAGGCCGCGGACAGCCGCTGCCAGAGCCAGGTGCGCAGGCCCTGGGCGCGGATGCTCACAGCAGGCACCCCGCGGCCACCAGCGCGGTGACGGCGCCCGCCGCCAGCACCAGCCAGGCCGAGACCCGGGCGGTGTCCACGTTCAGCCCGCAGTCCAGGTCCATGAGCAGAAACCGGATCCCGGCGAAGAAGTGATGGGCCAGGGCCCAGACCACCGGGATCGCGGCCAGCCGCACCCAGGTCTGGTCCAGCCAGCCGGTCACCCGGGCGAAATCCTCCGGCCCGCGCAGGGACAGCTGCAGTCCGTAGAGCAACAGGGGCACCAGCAGGAGCAGGATGGCGCCGGAGATGCGGTGGGCGATGGAGGCGACGCCGGTGACGGGCAGCCGGATCTGGAACAGATTGAGAAAGACCGGACGCTGATTGTTGTTGTTGGACATCAATGTCAGTTTAGCGCACGCTGCATCCGCTTCCAGTGCCGGTGCCGGTGCTATAATCCACCGGGCCCGCGACGGGCCGGGTCCATGGTTTCACAAGCGGTCAGGACAATGCAAGCCGACGCCCCGCGTTCCGATCCCTTCATCGACTCCATCATCGCCGCCGGCGGCCGGGTGGGCCCCGACGGCGTGTGTCATTTCGCCGACGCCGTGACCGAGGTGCGGGCCACGGCCGAAGGCACCGTGGCGGTGCCCCTGACCCATCTCGGGTTCGTCCGTGTCGCCGGTGACGAGGCCCGCGATTTTCTCCAGGCCCAGCTCGCCACCGACGTGCGGCTGGTGACGGCGGAGCATTCCACCCTGGCCGCCTGGTGCAGCCCCAAGGGCCGGGTGCTGGCCAGCTTCCGGCTCCTGCTCCGCGACGGGGCCTTCTGGATGGTGCTGCCCCGCGAGCAGGTGGAGCCCGTATCACGGCGGCTGCGCATGTTCGTGCTGCGCAGCAAGGTGACCGTGGACGCGGTGGAAGACGGGCTGGCCGCCCTGGGCCTGGCGGGCGAGGCCGCCGCACAGGTGCTGGCCGCCCTGGGCCTGCCGGCGCCGGCGGAGCCGGGCGGCGTCGCGGGCGGCGGCGATGCCACCGTGGTCCGTGCCCCGGGGCCGGCACCCCGGTTCGAGATCTACGCCCCGCCGGCCGGGCTGGCCCGGGCCTGGTCCGGCGCCGTCGAGCGGGTCCGGCCCGCCGGCACCGCCGCCTGGCAATACCTCGAGGTGGAGGCGGGCGTGCCGGTGGTCCCCCTGGCCCTGAGCGATGCCTTCGTGCCGCAGATGCTCAACCTGCAGGCCCTGGGCGCGGTGAGTTTCAAGAAGGGCTGCTACCCGGGGCAGGAGGTGGTGGCCCGCACCCAGTACCTGGGCAAGCTCAA
>JALSIK010000153.1 GCA_026990045.1 Chromatiales bacterium
GGCCGGTGGAACAGGTGCGGGTGCGCTCCGACCTGCTGGACGACCTGGTCAACTTCGCCGGCGAGGTGAGCATCTACCGCTCGCGCCTGGAGCAGCAGAACAACACCTTCCGTTACAACCTGCAGGAACTGGACGAGACCGTCACCCGCCTGCGGGACCAGATCCGCAAGTTCGAGATCGAGGCCGAGGCCCAGATCCAGTTCCGGCTGGAGGAAACGGGCAAGAACTACGAGGACTTCGACCCGCTGGAGTTCGACCGCTTCACCCAGATGCAGCAGCTCTCGCGCGGCATGCTGGAGTCCCTCAACGACCTGGACAGCCTGCGCAACATCCTCGCCAACCTCACGCGCGAGTCGGAGACCCTGCTCATCCAGCAGGCGCGGGTCAACACCGAGCTGCAGGAAGGGCTCATGCGCACCCGCATGGTGCCCTTCTCCACCCACGTGGCGCGGCTGCGCCGCATCGTGCGCCAGACCTGCGCCGAGCTGGGCAAGCAGGCCGAGCTGCACATCCACGGCATGGAATCGGAGCTGGACCGCACGGTGCTGGAGCGCATCCTGGCGCCCCTGGAGCACATGCTGCGCAACGCCATCGCCCACGGCATCGAGCCGCCGGAGGTGCGCCAGGCCGCCGGCAAGAAGCCCACCGGCCAGCTTCACATCAGCCTGGCGCGCGAGGGCAACGACCTGGTCATCGAGATGAAGGACGACGGGGCCGGCATCGACCTGGAGGCGGTGCGGGCCAAGGCGGTGGAGCGCGGCCTGCTGGACGCGGATGCCAAGCCGCGGCGCGAGGCCCTGCTGGAACTCATCATGGAGTCGGGTTTCTCCACCGCCACCGAGGTGACCCAGATCGCCGGCCGCGGCGTGGGCATGGACGTGGTCAACAGCGAGATCAAGCAGCTGGGCGGGATGCTCAACATCGACACCGAGACCGGCAAGGGCACCGTGTTCACCATCCGCCTGCCCCTGTCGCTGTCGCTCACCCGCGCCCTGCTGGTGCACGTGGGCGAGGAGACCTACGCCATCCCGCTGCTGGGCGTGGAAGGCGTCGAGCGCGTGGAGGGCGATGTGATCACCCGGCTGCAGGACTCGGAGCAGAAGCTGTTCCAGTGGGTGGGCAACGACTACCGCTACCTGCACCTGGGCACCCTGCTGGGCACGGGCACCACGCCGCGCCCGGCCCCCGGCGACCGCGTGCCGCTGCTGCTGGTGCGGTCCGGCGACTTCCGCGCCGCCATCCACGTGGAGGGCCTGGTGGGCTCGCGCGAGGTGGTGGTCAAGCCGGTGGGATCGCAGCTCTCCACCCTGCGCGGCATCTCCGGCGCCACCATCATGGGCGACGGCAGCGTGGTCCTGATCCTCGACCTGGGCGTGCTCATCCGCCTGGCCGACGCCCACGAGCCGCTGCCGGTGGCCGCGCCCGAGGAGCCGGTGGAAGAGGCCGAGCGCCTGCCGCTGGTGATGGTGGTGGACGACTCCATCACCGTGCGCAAGGTCACCACGCGGTTGCTGGAGCGCCACCAGATGGAAGTGGTCACGGCCAGGGACGGGGTGGACGCCCTGGCCCAGCTCCAGGAGATCCGCCCCGACGTGATGCTGCTGGACATCGAGATGCCGCGCATGGACGGCTTCGAGCTGGCCACCAACATGCGCAACGACGAACGCCTGCGCGGCATCCCCATCATCATGATCACCTCGCGCACCGGGGAGAAGCACCGTGACCGGGCCCTGTCCGTGGGGGTCAACGTCTACATGGGCAAGCCCTACCAGGAAAGCGAGCTGGTGGACAACATCCACCGCCTGCTCGACGAGCGCGGCGCCTGACCGGGCGGCGGACGCTGGGCCCGGGCCATGGACACTTCGGATTCCGCCAAGTCCGCCGCCGGCACCCCCTCGCTGTCCACCCTCGAGCTGCGCAAGCTGCGCATCGCCATCGCCGCCGACTCGCCGCGCCACCGCCACTTCCTGCAGCAGGCGCTGGAGGACCGCGGTCTCAAGGTGGTGCTGTGCGACGGCCTGGCCCCGGATTTCCCCGTGCGGCTGGAGGCGGCGGGGGCCGATGTCCTCCTGCTGGACCTGCACGACGACGCCGAGTACGACGAGGCGGTGTTCGACCGGCTGCTGGAGGAGGAGAAGGTGCCCATCGTCTTCTCCGACGTCACCGCCCTGACCGTCAACGAGCCGCGCCGCCTGGCCCGCTGGCACAACACCCTGGTGCGCAAGATCGCCGAGATCACCGGTCATGCCGAGGGGCTGGAGGACTCGGCCGAGACCCACATCACCGAGCTGGCCGGCCGGTCGGGACTGTTCAAGCTCAACGGCGAGCGCACGCCGGCGCCCGCCGCGGAGGGCGAGGTGGCCATGAACGTGTGGGTGCTGGGGGCCTCCCTCGGCGGGCCCGAGGCGGTCAAGCGCTTTCTGCGCGCCCTGCCCGCCGACCTGCCCGTGGCCTTCGTGCTGGCCCAGCACCTGGGCGCCAACTTCGTCAAGCTGCTGGCCGACCAGCTCGACCGGGTGGCCACCTTCCAGGTGCTGCAACCCACGGTGGGCCACGTGCTGCGCCACGGCCAGGTGGTCATCGCCCCGGTGGAGGAACGGCTGGTGGTCAACTCGGTGGGCACGCTGGAGCTGCGGGCGCTGGCCGAGCGCAGCGCCTACTCGCCGTCCATCGATCTCGTGATCCGGGACGTGGCCCAGCGCTACCCCGGCCGCTCCGGCGCCATCCTCTTCTCGGGCATGGGCGACGACGGCTGCCGCGGGGCGCGCGAGATGGTGCAGCGCGGCGGCCTGGTCTGGGCCCAGGACGCCCGGTCCTGCGTCATGAGCAGCATGCCCGACCGCGCCCGCGAGGCGGGCGTGGTGGACTATTCCGGTACCCCGGAGCAGCTGGCCAAGCGGCTGGTCCGGCACTTTTCCCAGATGAAGTGAGGCAAGGCCATGGCTGACATCACTCCCATCGAGAGCCGGCGCGCCATGCGCGGCGCGGGCCAGGTGGCCCGCACCGACATCGTGCACTGCCTGCTGGTGCCCCTGCGCGGGGCCACGCTGCTGCTGCCCAATACCCTGGTGGCGGAGGTGGCCGCGTGGCAGGCACCGGAGCCGGTGGCGGATGCCCCCCCCTGGTTCCTGGGCCTGCTCGACTGGCGGGAGCACCAGGTGCCGGTGGTCTCCTTCGAGTCCGTGCTGGGCGGAGAACCCGCCGGAGCCGGGCCGGCGAGCCGCACGCTGGTGCTCAACACCCTCAACGACCACCCGCGCCTGCCCTATGTCGGGATGCTCACCCAGGGCATTCCCCAGCTCCGGGTGGTCAACGAGTCCCTCGTCACCCCCGACCTGGAGGTGGCTGTGCCGGCGCCGGCGGTGGCCTGCTATGCCCGCCTGGGCGAGGCCCCGGTGATGGTGCCCGACATCGACGACCTGGAGCGGCGCATCACCAAGCTGCTCAACCTGTAAGGGGGCCGGGGGCTGGGGGCTGGCTGCTGGGTGCCGGGGGTGGCGCACCGGGTCAGGCGCTCGATGTTCAAGGCAAAGGCGCAGCATCCGCAGGGCGGCTCGGGCGGGGCGAAAGCCGCCGGCACGGGCGCCGGGGCCCGGCGTTCCATCCCTCCGCGGCCGGCCCCCAGCCCCCCGTTCCCAGTCCCCAGCCCCCAGCAGCCAGCCCCTTGTCCCCCCGTATCCCCC
>JALSIK010000154.1 GCA_026990045.1 Chromatiales bacterium
CCGCAGTGCGCCTCCAGCAGGGCGGTGTTCATCTGGAACCCGGTGGCGGCGTCCACCGGCACGCTGCGGGCGCGGGCCTCGATGAAGCGGGCGAAATGGCGGTTGCACGGATAGCCGGGATCGGTCACGAGCACCTCAGCGTCACGCTCCACCAGGAGTCCCAGCACCAGCAGCAGCGCCCCCGAGGCCCCCGGGGTGACCACCACCTGCTCCGGCTCCACCCGGGCCCCGAAACGCTCGGCATAGTGGCGGGCGATGGCCTCGCGCAGTGCCGGCAGGCCGCAGGCCGGCGTGTAGTGGAGCGCCCCGCCGGCCAGCACCCGGGCCACCGCCTCGCGCACCGGCGCCGGGGTGGGGAAGTCGGGCTCCCCGATCTCCATGTGCACGATGTCGCGCCCCGCCGCCTCCAGCTCGCGGGCGCGCGCCAGCAGGGCCATGACGTGGAACGGCGCGATGTCGCGCGCCCGGCCCGCTTCAGGCGGTGCGCTCAAGGCCCCGGGCCCGTGCGTGCAGGCGCCGCAGGAGGGACACGTCCACCATGGCGGCCCCGCCGGCATCACCCGCCAGCACCGTCATGGGCCGCTCCGGCTCCCCCAGGTGGTCCACCACCAGCAGGGCGCCGGTGAAATCCTGCCCGCGGGTGTAATCGTTGACGGTGACGATGGTCTCGAGATCCGCGCCGCGGGCGGCGGCCAGGCCGTGGGCCGAGTCCTCGAAGGCCAGGCAGGCCGCGGGCGGCAGGCCCAGGGCCTCCAATGCATGGTGGTAGATATCGGCCGCCGGCTTCTTGGCCGGCACCACGTCCCCGGCGCTGATGGCATCGAACCAGCCCGGGGCATCGGGGCCCAGGGTGTGCACCAGGAGCGCCTCCACGTTGGCCGGCGTGGTGGTGGTGGCGATGGCCAGGCGCAGCCCGGCGGCGCGGGCCTCCTCCAGCAGCCGCGCCACGCCCGGGCGCAGGGGCAGCCGGCCTTCGGCCAGCATGCGGGTGAAGTGGCGCGTCTTGGCCGCGTGGAGCCCGGCGATGAAGGCATCCAGGTCACCCCGGGGAGGCCGGAAGTCCGGGTGGTGCCGCTGGAGGTAGAAACGGATGCGCTCCTTGCCTCCGGTCACCGCCAGCAGCTCGCCGTAGAGCTCGACGGACCAGTTCCAGTCCAGGCCGGCCTCGGCGAAGGCCAGGTTGAAGGCCACCCGGTGGCCGTCGCGCTCGGTGTCCGCCAGCGTGCCGTCCACGTCGAAAATCAGCGCTTCCAGTTCCTGCATCTCCGGGTTCCCCTCGTTGCCTCGCCGGGCGGAATCCACCGCCGGGCTCAATTCCACACCAACCGGCTGGGATAAGCAAGGGCGGCGGCCCGGCGGTTTTATTGCACTACCCCGCTCTTTCTGGTATTAAACCGCCCTTATTTTGTCGGGACCACATCCCCCGAGGACATCCCCCAGGAGAGTTTGATGGCTGCGAAAAAGGCACCCGCCAGGAAGAAGGCGACGAAGAAGCCGGCCGCGAAGAAGACGGTCAAGAAGACCGCGAAGAAGACGGCCAAGAAAGCGGCGGCGAAGAAGACGCCCGCGGCCAAGAAAAAGACCGCCAAGAAGGCGCCGGCGAAGAAAAAACCCTCGGCCAGGAAGAAGACCGCCAAGAAAGCGCCGGCGAAGAAGAAACCGGCGGCCAGGAAGAAGACCGCCAAGAAGGCCCCGGCGAAGAAGAAACCCGCGGCCAAGAAGGCCGCGGCGAAAAAGGCACCGGCAAAAAAGACCGCGGCGAAGAAACCCGCCCGCAGCGGCGGGGCCCTGGAGGGCTTCGACAAGTTCACCCCCTACACCCTGCGCAAGGGGGAGAGCTACATGAACGAGCAGCAGGTGGAGCACTTCCGCAACATCCTGCTGGCCTGGAAGCGCGAGCTCATGGAGGAGGTGGACCGCACCGTGCACCACATGCAGGACGAGGCAGCCAACTTCCCCGATCCCAACGACCGCGCCACCCAGGAATCGGAGTTCACCATGGAGCTGCGCACCCGCGACCGGGAGCGCAAGCTCATCAAGAAGATCGACGAGTCGCTGGCCAAGCTGGACAGCGGCGAGTACGGCTACTGCGAGGAATGCGGGGTGGAGATCGGGATCCGCCGGCTCGAGGCCCGGCCCACCGCCACCCTGTGCATCGACTGCAAGACCCTGGCCGAGATCAAGGAACGCCAGATGGGCTGAACCGGCCGGTTCAGCGCCGCCGCCGGTCGTGGGCCACGGGCCGGTTCTCGCGGCGGCGGTCCTCGATGATGCACAGCCCGTTGGAGCGGGCGAACTCCATGATGAACTCGTAGGCCTGGGGATCGGTCACCGCCAGCCCCCGCTGCACCACCAGGCATTTCTCGCCGTCGACGACGCAGGGCTGGGCCGCGCGCGAATAGTTCAGCCGGCCGTCGCTGCCGAAGGTGGCCAGGGTCGCCGAAATGCGCTCGATCCAGTCGCTGGGACGGAACTTGCGCCCGTCCTCGCGCACGCCGCGGATCACCATCACGCCGCTGTCTTGCATGGGGTTCCCTTTTGTCGTGGCCGGTGCCCGCCGGTGGGGGCCGTGTATGCAGTTTCGTCCCCGCACCCGGTTCCTTTAGCCGGCCGTTGAAAAACAGCCTGCCGGCGCGGAGCAGGGAGGCCCCGTCCGCGAATCGGGCGCCAAGCGCTTGATTCGGCGCAGCCGAACCCGGAACTGTACCGGGTTCGGCCCGTTGGAAAAGGCACCGGGACGGCCTTTTTCAATATCCTGTTAGACTGGGCTCTGGCACGGACGCCCGGCATCGCCTTTCTCAGCGGCAGGGGAGGAAAATACGGGATGGACATCATCGAGGCCATGCGCGGCCGTCACGCGGTACGGGCCTACCTGGACCGGCCGGTGGCGCGGGAGACGGTGGAGGCCGTGCTGGAGGCGGCGCGCTTCGCCCCGTCCGGGGTCAACAGCCAGCCCTGGCAGGTGGCGGCGGTGGCCGGCGAGACCAAGCGGCGCCTGGCCCGGCGCCTGGAGGCCGCGCGCCGCGCCGGCGAGCCGCCGCGTCCCGATTACAGTTATTATCCCGAACGCTGGCGCGAGCCCTACCGCAGCCGGCGCAAGGCCTGCGGCCTGGCCTTGTACGGCGCCCTGGGCATCGGGCGGGAGGACCGCGAGCGCCAGATGGAGGCCTGGTGTGCCAACTATCACTTCTTCGGCGCGCCGGTGGGCCTGATCTTCCACATGGACCGGGACCTGGCCACCGGCAGCTTCCTGGACCTGGGCATGTTCATGCAGAACGTGATGCTCGCCGCCCGCGCCCACGGCCTGGGCACCTGTCCCCAGGCCTCGCTGGCCGAGTACCCCGACCTGGTGCGGGCGGAGCTGGACCTGGACGAGGACCAGGTCATAGTGTGCGGCATGGCCCTGGGCCACGAGGACACCGCGGCCGCCGTCAACCGCTACCGCCTGGAACGGGAGCCGGTGGCCGCCTTCACCCGCTTCATGGATCTCTGAATCCGGCAACCCCTGCCATGGCCCCGGCGGCTGCCCCTGCCCCATCCCACCCCTCCACCGGCCGCTTCGCCCCTTCGCCCACGGGCCCCCTGCACTTCGGCTCGGTGGTGGCCGCGGTGGGCAGTTTCCTCGAAGCCCGCCGCCACGGCGGCCGCTGGCTGGTGCGCATGGAGGACCTGGATCCG
>JALSIK010000155.1 GCA_026990045.1 Chromatiales bacterium
TGGACGCCCCCCTGCACGTGCGCGTCTACCAGCGCAACCCCGAGGCCCGGGCGGTGCTCCACGCCCACGGGCCCTACAGCATCGTCACCACCCTGCACGCGGGGAGCTTCGAGCCCATCGACTTCGAGGGCCGCTACTACTTCGAGCGCGTGCCGGTGGTGGCCATTCCAGCCGCCGAGTACCTGCGCCGGGCCCCGGACGAGGTGGCCCGGCTCCTGGCCGACCACCGGGTGGCGGTGGTGCAGGGGCACGGCGTCTTCGCCCAGGGCGAGACCATCAACCTGGCCTACAAGTGGCTGTGCTCGCTGGAATCCTCGGCCCGGCTGGCCTGGCTCGACGCCCAGCGGCGGTAACCGGCCGTTCGCGCCGGGGCGGCGCATGCCGGAAGACGGAGGACAGATGACGGAAGACAGAACCTGCCTTCTGTCTTCCGTCTTCTGAAACCCTGGCCGCGACGGAACAGCAATTCGCGCCGGGGTGGCGCTCCTCCACCCCAGCCCCCAGCACCCTTGATTACACTTCCACCATCTCGAAATCGGCCTTGGCCGCCCCGCACTCGGGGCAGACCCAGTTCTCGGGAATGTCCTCCCAGCGGGTACCCGGGGCGATGCCCTCCTCGGGCAGGCCCTTCTCCTCGTCGTAGATGAAACCGCACACCACGCACATCCAGCGCCGATACTGCATGGGACTCCGACTCCTTGCCTGACAGGGGAAAAACGAGGGACCGATTCTCGCACCTTTCGCGCCGCGGCGGCAGCGGCCCCGCGACAGGGGAATGATACAATCGCCCCACCAGCCGGCCCATCGCCATGGAAGCCTCCACCCCCACAGTGCCCGTCGTCATGGCCTTTTCCGGTCTCGATCCCACCGGCGGCGCGGGACTGGCCGCCGACATCGAGGCCGTGGCCAGCATGGGCTGCCACGTGGCGCCGCTGGCCACCGCGCTCACGGTCCAGGACACCCGCCGGGCGGTGGAGTACCGGGCGGTGGACCCGGCCCTGCTGGCGGAGCAGGCCCGCGCGGTGCTCGACGACATGCCGGTGCACGCCTTCAAGATCGGCATGACCGGCAGCGTGCAGGTCATCGAGGTGCTCCACACCCTGGTCAACGACTACCCCGAGGTGCCCCTGGTGCTGGACCCGGTGCTGGCCGCCGGCGGTGGCGGGGAGCTGGCCGGGGAGGGCGTGGTGGAGGCCCTGCGCACCCTGCTCCTGCCCCAGACCACGGTGCTCACCCCCAACACCGGGGAGGCCCGGGCCCTGGCCCCCGAGGGAGACGGCAGCGAGGCCTGGGCCCAGGAGCTGCTGGGACTGGGCTGCGAGTTCGTGCTGGTGACCGATGCCGGCGACGACCCGGCGGTGGTGGAAAACGTCCTCTACGGCAACCGCCGCCGGCTGGACGCCTGGACCTGGGAGCGCCTGCCCCGGTCCTACCACGGCTCCGGCTGCACCCTGGCCGCCGCCATCGCCGGCCTGCTGGCCCAGGGGCTGGAGCCCTTCACCGCCATCCACGAGGCCCAGGAATATACCTGGGAGGCCCTGAAGCACGGCTACGGACTGGGCCGCGGCCAGCGCCTGCCCAACCGGTTGTTCTGGGCCCGCGGCGAAGGCTGAGCACCGCCATGGCCCGCCGTGCCCTGCACGGGCTGTACGTGATCACCGACGAAGGCCCGGACCTGGAGGCCCGGGTGGCCGCGGCCCTGGCCGGCGGCGCGCGGGCCGTCCAGTACCGCGACAAGTCCGGCGGCCGTCACCGCCCGGCCCAGGCCGCCGCCCTGCGCGACCTGTGCCGCGAGCACGGCGCCCTGTTCCTGGTCAACGACGACGTGGCCCTGGCCCGACAGGTGGGCGCCGACGGCGTGCACCTGGGCCAGCACGACACGCCGCTGGCCGAGGCCCGCGCGGCCCTGGGCCCGGAGGCCGTCATCGGCATCACCTGCCACGGTTCGCTGTCGCTGGCCCGCCTGGCCGCGGAAGCGGGCGCCGACTACGTGGCCTTCGGCCGCTTCTTTCCTTCGCTGACCAAGCCCGAGGCGCCGCCGGCCCCGGTGACCCTGCTGGAGGCGGCGCGCGCCGCGCTGGCCCTGCCGCTGGTTGCCATCGGCGGCGTCACCGCGGAAAATGGCGCCGCCCTGGTGGCCGCCGGCGCCCACATGCTGGCGGCCAGCCACGGCGTCCTGGGCCAGCGCGACGTGACCGCCGCGGCGTGCGCCCTGGCCGCCCTGTTTCCCGCCGTCGAGGAGGAGCCATGAGCCGTTCCCACGAACTCTTCGAAGCCGCCCGCCGGGTCATCCCGGGCGGGGTCAATTCCCCCGTGCGCGCCTTCAACGGCGTGGGCGGCGAGCCGGTGTTCTTCGCCCGGGCCGAGGGAGCGTATCTCTACGACGAGGACGGGCGCCGCTACATCGACTACGTGGCCTCCTGGGGTCCCATGATCCTGGGCCACAGCCATCCCGAGGTGGTGCGGGCGGTGCAGGAAACCGCCGCCCGCGGGCTGTCCTTCGGCGCCCCCACCGCGCTGGAGGTGGAGATGGCCGAGGCGGTGTGCCGGGCGGTGCCCTCGCTGGAACTGGTGCGCATGGTCAACTCCGGCACCGAGGCCACCATGAGCGCCATCCGCCTGGCCCGCGGCTACACCGGCCGGGACAAGATCGTCAAGTTCGAGGGCTGCTACCACGGCCACGCCGACGCCCTGCTGGTGAAGGCCGGCTCCGGGGCGCTCACCCTGGGCGTGCCCACCTCGCCCGGCGTGCCGGCGGACCTGGCCCGCCACACCCTGACCCTGGACTACAACGACATCGACCAGGTGCGCCGGGTGTTCGACGAGGCGGGCGGCGAGATCGCCTGCGTCATCGTCGAACCGGTGGCGGGCAACATGAACTGCGTGCCCCCGGTGCCGGGGTTCCTCGAGGGCCTGCGCGAGGTATGCGACGCCCACGGCGCGGTGCTCATCTTCGACGAGGTGATGACGGGCTTCCGCGTGGCCCTGGGCGGGGCCCAGGCCTACTACAACGTCGCCCCCGACCTCACCACCCTGGGCAAGGTCATCGGCGGCGGCATGCCCGTGGGGGCCTTCGGCGGGCGGCGCGAGATCATGGAGCACATCGCCCCGCTGGGGCCCGTCTACCAGGCCGGCACCCTGTCGGGCAACCCGGTGGCCATGGCCGCGGGCCTGGCCAACCTGCGCCTCATCTCCGAGCCCGGATTCTTCGACACCCTGGAGCAGAAGGTCCACCGCCTCACCGACGGCCTGGAAGCCGCCGCGCGCGAGGCCGGCGTCGCCCTCACCACCAACCGCGTGGGCGGCATGTTCGGCTTCTTCTTCACCGGGGAGGAAAAGATCCGCAACTTCGCCCAGGTGAGCGCCTGCGACGTAGAGCGCTTCAAGCGCTTCTTCCACGGCATGCTGGAAGAAGGCGTGTACCTGGCCCCCTCGGCCTTCGAGGCCGGCTTCGTCTCCGCCGCCCACACCGACGCCGACATCGACGCCACCATCGAGGCCGCGCGGCGCGTGTTCGAGACCCTGGCCTGAGGCGGCAAGCCGCCGGCAAGCCCCTTAGCAGGCTGTTGAAAAACAGCCTGATAAGGCGGGGCAGGGATGCCCCGCCCGCGAATCAAGCGTGTAAACGCTTGATTCGGCGTAGCCGAACCCGGACCTGCGCCGGGTTCGGCGCGTT
>JALSIK010000156.1 GCA_026990045.1 Chromatiales bacterium
CACCACCTGGCCCTTGCCGTCGTAGCCCAGGCGCCGGGTCTTGACCACCAGCGGCAGGCCGATGGTTTCCGCCGCCGCGTCCAGCTCCGCGCGGCTGGACACCGCCGAAAACGGCGGGGTGTCGATGCCCAGCTCGCGGAACAGGGTCTTCTCGTCGAGCCGGTCCTGGGCCGCGGCCAGGGCACGGGGGCCCGGGTGCACCGGGACCCGGGCGGCCAGGCGCGCGACCGCCGCCTCGGGCACGTTCTCGAACTCGAAGGTCACCACCTCGCAGCGGGCGGCGAGGCGGTCCAGGGCGCCGGGATCATCGTAGGGCGCGACCGTCTGCTCGGCCACCTGGCCGGCGCAGGCGTCCTCCGCCGGGTCCAGGAGCAGGCAGCGCAGGCCCAGGGGATAGCCGGCCAGGGCCAGCATGCGGCCCAGCTGGCCGGCGCCGAGCACGCCGACGTTCACGCGTCCCCGCCCGGCTCCGGGCGTGCGAGCACGGCCTCCGTCTGCTGGCGGCGGAAGGCCTCCAGCGCCTCGCCCACGGCGGGATGGCGCGGGGCCAGGATGGCGGCGGCCAGCAGCGCGGCGTTGATGGCGCCGGCGCGGCCGATGGCCAGGGTGCCCACGGGCACGCCCGCGGGCATCTGCACGATGGAGAGCAGGGAGTCGATGCCGTTGAGGGCCCGGGACTCCACCGGCACGCCCAGCACCGGCAGCGTCGTCTTGGCCGCGCACATGCCCGGCAGGTGGGCGGCGCCGCCGGCCCCGGCGATGATCACTTCCAGCCCGCGCCCGCGCGCGCCCTGCGCGTACTCGAACAGCAGGTCCGGCGTGCGGTGGGCGGAGATGACCCGCTTTTCGAACGGCACCCGCAGCCGCTCCAGGGTCCCGGCGCAGTGCGACAGGGTCTCCCAGTCGGACTGGGAACCCATGATGACTCCCACCAGTGGCGCGTTCACGAGGCTTTTCCCCACCACGAAAAACAGCGGATTCTAGCCCCTTTCGCCCCGCGCCGCCACGGACGGGAAACCG
The DNA here is from genome assembly GCA_026990045.1 of Chromatiales bacterium. Lineage (GTDB taxonomy): Bacteria > Pseudomonadota > Gammaproteobacteria > CAMYNG01 > CAMYNG01 > JALUTW01. The sequence goes on from JALSIK010000156.1 coordinate 1,021, forward strand.
CCGGCCGGCCTGCGACGGGGGTTTGACGCCAGGGGCAAATTCCTGACATACTTGGCGAAATTGGCGTCCGGGGCCGGCTTGCGGCTCCGGCCCAAACAATGAAAACCATCCATTGCGGCATTGGCTAGCATTCCCCTGGCGCCGGGCACCCGCGCCGGCCGCCGACCCGGGCCGGGAACTTTCCCGGCCGCCGCCAGCCTACCCCCTACGCTTTTGCTCCCGGCGACCGCCGGGGGCGGCGATGCACCGCCGGCCCTGACACCGGAACAGGCCAGTTGATGATGGGAGAACGCCCCCGCTCCAGGAATCAACACAGGCGCCCCCCACCGGCCCCGGGTGACGGTCCCCCCGGCAACGGCTCGGGGGAGCTGTTCCTCCAGTATGCCCCGGCCGCGCTGGCCATGTTCGATGCCGACATGCGCCTGGTGCTCGCCACCCGGCGCTGGCTGGCGGAGTTCGGCGTGCCGCCCGAGGGGGTCGCGGGGCGCTCCTTCTACGAGCTGGTGCCCGATGCCCCGCCGTCGTGGCGCCAGGCCCACCGCCGCTGCCTGGGGGGCAGCTCGCAGCGGGTGGAGCGCGAGCGCTTCCAGCGTGCCGACGGCAGCACGCTGCTGCTGCGCTGGGAGGTGACGCCCTGGTTCGCCCCCGGCGGCGGCGTGGGCGGGCTCATCATGGTGGCCGAGCCCCTGGGCCCGGAGTCGCAGGCCCGCTCCCTGCTGGCGGTGGCCACGCGCATGTTCCGCTCCCTCTACAACCAGATGCCGGTGATGCTGTTTTCCATCGACCGCCAGGGGCTCATCTCCGACGTCAACCAGTTCTGGCTCGACCGCCTCGGCTATGCCGCCGGCGAGGTCCTGGGCCGGCCGCTGGTGGACTTCCTCTCGGTCCACTCGCGCAAGTACGCCGAGCGGGTGCTGCTGCCGGCGTTCCTCGAGACCGGCGTCCTCGACGACGAGCCGCTGCAGTTCGTGAAGAAGGACGGCTCACCGGTGGAGATGGTGGTCTCCGCCACCGCCAACCGTGACCGCACCGGTCACGTGGTAGACTCGGTGGCGGTGGCCACCGACATCACCGACCTGCGCGAGGCGGAGGAGAAGCTGCGCCAGACCGCCGCCGCGCTGCAGGTGGTCAACGAGGCGGTGGTCATCGCCGACCAGAGCGGCCGCATCACCGCGGTCAACCCGGCCTTCACCGAGCTCACCGGCTACGCCGAGGCGGACGTGGCGGGCAACCCGCTGTTCGCCCTGTTCCACCGCGGCCAGGGCGGCCGCCTGGCCCAGGTGGAGGGCCTGCTGGAGGAGCGCGACCACTGGTCGGGCAAGCTGGAGCTGCTGCGCAAGGGCGCGCGCCCGCTGGCCGCGCGCGTCACCATCGATCGCATGCGGGCCGAGCACGGCCGGCTCAGCCACCAGGTCATGCGCTGCGAGCCGCCCACCGCACCGGTGCAGCCGGAGACCGACGAGAACGCCGACCTGGATCCCGTCACCCACCTGCCCAACCGCCACCTGCTGGAGGCGCGGCTCACCGACGCCATCCTGCGCGCCAGCAGCTCCGACACCGAGCTGGCCGTGTGCTACGTGGACCTGGACCGGTTCAAGACCGTCAACGAGAGCCTGGGCCACGAGGTGGGCGACCGCATCCTGCGCGCCACCGCCCGCCGCCTCACCGGGCTGGTGCGGGCCGAGGACCTGGTGAGCCGCATCGGCGGCGACGACTTCGTGGTGGTGCTGCGCTCCATCCGCGACCGGGACGACGTGGCCCGCTTCGGCGACAAGCTGCTGGAGGCCCTGTCCAATCCCCTGCGGCTGGGGGCCTACGAGGTGTGCCTCACCGCCAGCGTGGGCATCAGCATGTTCCCCGAGGACGGCACCGGCGCCGACGCCCTGTTGCGCAACGCCGACGCCGCCATGCACCGGGCCAAGGAGGGCGGCGGCAACCACGTGCACTTCTACACCAGCGAGCTCACCACCGATGCCCACAAGCGCCTCAACCTGGACACCGCCCTGCGCCGGGCCCTCAAGCGGGAGGAGTTCGAGCTGCACTACCAGCCCCAGGTGACCGGGGCCGAGCGCCGGGTGCTGGGGGTGGAGGCCCTGCTGCGCTGGCGCCATCCCAAGTCGGGCCTGCTGCGGCCGGTGAGCTTTCTCGAGTACGCCGAGGAGACCGGCCTCATCGTCGGCATCGGCGAGTGGGTCCTGCACACCGCCTGCCGCCAGGTGCGCGAGTGGGAGCACTCGGGCCTGCACGAGCTGCGCACCGCCATCAACGTCTCCGCCCGCCAGCTGGTGGAGGACCGCTTCGTGGCCAGCGTGCGCGAGGCGGTGGAGGCGGCGGGCATCAGCCCCGATCACCTGGAGCTGGAGGTCACCGAGAGCATCTTTCTCAAGCACAGCGAGAAGCTCTTGCACAAGCTGCGCGAGCTCAAGGAGTTCGGCATCACCCTGACCATCGACGACTTCGGCGCCGGCTACTCCTCGCTGGGCTACCTCAAGCACCTGCCGGTGGACCGGCTCAAGATCGACCGCGGCTTCGTCAAGGACCTGCCCTCGGACCCGCGCGACGCCGCCATCGCCCGGGCCATCGTCAGCCTGAGCGAGAACCTGGCCCTGGACGTGGTGGCCGAGGGGGTGGAGAC
>JALSIK010000157.1 GCA_026990045.1 Chromatiales bacterium
GATTGGCAACGCATCGTGATCCGCTTCGAGCGGTTGCTCGAGAGCGTGCTGCCGGCGGTGGCCCTGTCATGAACCTTTCACCGTCCCGTCCTCGTCCTGTCATGCGCCGCGGGCAGGCTGATGCCATGGAAAACCGCCGCCCCCCCAGCCCTTCGCTTCCGCCCCGCCGCTACCGGGCCCTGTGGCTGTCGGACGTGCACCTGGGCTATGCCGGCAGCCGGGCCGATGACCTGGGCGAGTTTCTCGCCGTGGTGGAGGCGGAGGTGATCTACCTGGTGGGCGACATCCTCGATCTGTGGGCGTTGCAGCGCTCGGCCTTCTGGTCGGCGGCCCATACCCGGGTGGTCACCCTGCTGCTGGACAAGCTGCAGGCGGGCACCCGGCTGGTGTACGTGGTGGGCAACCACGATGCGCCCCTGCGCCGCGACACCGGCGCCCTGGCCGGCCTGGGGCTGGTGAGCGAGGCCGAGCACGTGACCGCCGATGGCCGCCGCCTGTGGATCGTGCACGGTGATCGCTACGACGCCCTCATGGCCTGCGGCCGCCTGCAGCACGTGGTGGGCAACTTTCTCTACGACCTGCTCATGTATCTGAACCGCCATGTACACGCCTGGCGGCGGCGCTTCGGCTTCGGACACTGGTCGCTGGCCGCCTTCCTCAAGCGCAAGGTGCCCAACGCCCGCCGCCACATCGAGAAGTTCGAGGATCTGGTGGCCCACGATGCCGGCAGCCGTGGCTACGACGGCGTGATCTGCGGCCACATCCACCACCCCGGCGTGCGCCACATCGACGGGGTGCTCTACGCCAACACCGGCGACTGGGTGGAAAACTGCACCGCCCTGGTGGAGCATGCCGACGGGTGCCTCGAGCTGCTGCACTGGTCCGATCGCCAGGCGGCGCTCGGGGGGCTCGCGCCCTCCGCCACCGCCCCCCGCCGGGATGCCGCCTGAGGAGGACGCCATGCAACGCCTGCATCCGCAAACCCCCTTCATCGAATGGATCAGTCTGCAGGACCTGCAGATCACCCGGGCCTGCAACCGCCTGTGCCGGGCCTGGCCGGTGCGGCGCTTCTTCGCCCTGGTGAGCCGTCTGGGCGACGGGATCTGGTGGTATGCCCTGATCCTGGCCATCCCCTTCGTGTATGGCCCGGGGGCCTGGACCGTGAGCCTGCGCATGGCCGTCACGGGCGCGCTGGGGCTGCTGGCCTACAAGTGGATCAAGGCCCGGACCGCCCGGCCCCGGCCCTTCACCCGCAGTCACCAGATCGCCCCCGGCCTGCCGCCCCTCGATCAGTACAGCTTCCCTTCCGGGCACACCCTGCACGCCACGGCCTTCAGCCTGGTTGCCGTCGCCAGCCTGCCCGGGCTGTTCTGGCTCACGGTGCCCTTCGCCGTCTGCGTGGCGCTCTCGCGCCTGGTGCTGGGGCTGCATTATCCCAGCGACGTGCTGGCGGGCGCCGCCCTCGGTGCCGTGCTCGCCGGTCTGGTGCTGATGGTCTGAGGGAGTCTGCCGTGCATGTGCTGATGGTGTCCGATGTCTTCTTTCCCCGGGTCAACGGCGTTTCCACCTCCATCGAGACCTTCCGTGAGGCCCTCACGGCGCAGGGCCACCGGCTCACCCTGGTGGTGCCCGACTACAAGGGCCGGCGCGCGGTGAGCCGCGAAGCGGAGGGTGCCCTGATCCGGATCCCGGCGCGCCGGGTGCCCTTCGATCCGGAAGATCGCCTCATGTCCCGCCGGGCCATCGACCGGCTGCTGCCGTGGCTGCGCGAGCAGGGCGTGGACCGGGTGCACGTGCAGACCCCCTTCGTGGCTCATGGCGCGGGACGCCATCTGGCCCGGGCGCTGGGCGTGCCGGTGCTCACCACCTATCACACCTTCTTCGAGGAATATCTGCATCATTACCTGCCCCTGGTGCCGGCCGCCGTCACCCGGGCCCTGGCCCGGCGGATCAGCCGCCGCCAGTGCAACCGGATGGATCGGGTGATCGTGCCATCCCGCGCCATGGCCGACGTGCTGCGGGATTACGGGGTCGAGGCGCCCCTGTCGGTGCTGCCCACCGGCATACCCCTGGAACGCTTCGGCCGGGGCGACGGCCATGCCTTCCGGCGGCGTCTGGGCATCGATCCGGATCGGCCCGTGATGCTCACCGTCAGCCGCATGGCCTTCGAGAAGAACCTGGACTTCCTGCTCGACGTGCTGGCCCGGGTGCGGCGGCGCATTCCCCGGGTGCTGTTCCTGATGGCCGGCGAAGGGCCCATGCGCCGGCACCTGACCCGGCGGGTGGCCGCCGAAGGATTGTCCGAGCACGTGCGGTTTCTCGGCTACCTGGATCGGGAGCGGGATCTGACCGACTGCTACCAGGCGGCCGATGTGTTCGTGTTCGCCTCGAAGACCGAAACCCAGGGCCTGGTGCTGCTCGAGGCCATGGCTGCCGGCCTGCCGGTGGTGGCCCTGGCCGAGATGGGCACCCGCGACGTGCTGCGGGAAGGGCAGGGTTGCCGCATTGCTTGTGACGAGACGGCCGACTTCGCCCGCAAGGTGGAGCGGGTCCTGGCGGACAACCGCCTGCGTCGCCAGCTGGCCGACAGCGGCCGCCGTTATGCGCGCGAGTGGGCGGCCCCGCGCATGGCCGAGCGGCTGATCGAAATCTATGCCGCCATGCGGCCCGACGAGGCGGCGGGCGGCGGCAACACCGAAGAGGCGCCGGCCGTGCTGCCCGTGGCCACCGGCGCGCGACAGTGGAGGAGAGGCTGATGAAACAGGAACATCATTTCCGAACGCAACGGCGCACCACGGTGCGCGAGGCCTTGCGCCCGGTCGATCGCGCCGCCTGCCTGCGCCTGCGGGAGCGTTCCGCGATGGCGCACCGGATCCCCGACTGGCACCCCGGCCTGCGGGCGGCGGGATTCCGCCATCTGCTGCTGGAGGACGCGCTGAGCGGCCAGCCCCAGGCCACCGTGGCCTTTCGGCGCGTGCCGGCGCTGGCGGGAGCATCCCTGCCCCGGGCACTGGACGAAGAGTTCGACATCACGGCTCTGCTGCCGGCGGATGGCTACTGCCTGGAAGTGGACGGTCCCTGCACCCTGGCCGGTGTCTCCGCCACCCGGGTGCTGCAGATCTTTCTGGCGTGGCTGGACGCACCCCACGCGGCGGCCGCGGGCATGCTGGTGCGGCTGCGCCTGCCGCTGGCCGGCGGGGATCGCTATGTGCAGACCCTCGTGCATACCCTGCGCCAGGACGGGTTCCGGGAACGGGCCCGGCCGCGGGTGCCGTTGCGCCAGGTCGCACCGGTGCCGGTGGACGACGTGGTGCTGCCCTCGCGCCTGCAGGCCTGGCTGCAGTGCGGCGCCCGGCTGGTCAGCGCGCCGGCCTGGGATGCCCTCGAAGGGCATGCCGTGCTGCTGTTGTGGCGCCCGGCGCCGGGCGCCGCCGAACGCTTCGAGCCACTGTCATTCCAGCCGCGACAGGCGTTCCCGCAGGCGGGCGATCTCGTCCAGTAGATCCAGCACCAGCGCCGCGCCGGCCAGGTTCACGTGCAGATCCCGTTGCAGATGCAGGGCCACCTGCACCCGGCGCAGGGCCGGCCCGCTGAAGCGCCACTCGGGCGGGGTCGGGCCCCGGGGTTCGAGCAGGCCTTCCTCC